>CALDMR010000203.1 GCA_937915065.1 uncultured Clostridia bacterium | reverse complement strand
GTAAACAAATACAGATAGAAGCCGCTGGGGGAAGCCACATTGACCATGGATGTCAGGAAAAATCCAAGGAAGCAGGTCACTGCACCGATCGCATAGGTCGGGCGGCAGCCGTGCTTATCCACCAGCGATCCGCTGAAGAACGCGGTGATCGCGTAAATCGTCATCATCAAGCAATAACCCAGGGAAACCTGAAGCGTTGTCCAGCCGGTATCGGCAATGATCATATTCTGCATTACCGAGAAGCTGGAACGATATCCAAACAGGCAGAATACTGCCAGCCAGGCCGAAATCACAGTGCACAGGCCGTAAGTCCTTGCCTTTTCAGGAGAGATGGATGCCATAGTTATTCCTCCAATTCTTTACACTCTTAAATTCGAGCTTTCTGTAGGTCAAAGGGGGCAGACTGCAGTACGCTTTACAGCGTTTCTGCCATCGCCTGATAGACGCGCGCCTGTTCACCGTCGCCGGCCAGAGCGTACATCTTGCTGCAGTTCTGACAGATCACCCTTTGCTGTTCTGTCAGTGCGTCAGCCGCCTGGACTGCACGGAGCAGCGTTTCAAACGCCACTGCCGCTCCGGCGAAGTCCTTCTGTTGATAAAGGATATTCGCCTTCAAATTCCATGCGGCGAAATACGATGGCTCACCCTGCAGCTCGCCCTTATGAGGCAGGACCATCTCGTCAAGGATGCGCAGCGCTTCCTTCGGATTTCCTGTCTGCAGCAATGCTGCGGCATGATTCAACAGCAAGGCAGCCTGCACCTTTGGCTCTGTTGTGCTGCTTCGGATGCGGTCCGCCGCATTGCGCAGCGCCTCCGCAGCCCGTTCCTCTTCGCCGCGCCGCCGGTAAATCACAGACTGTAAATGGCAAAGCCGGGACCAGGAGTCCCCGTCTGCGCTGCCGCAGCGCGTCAAAAGTGCCTCTGCCTCGCCGGCCAGCTCCAACGCCTGTGCTTCCTCGCCGTAGTCCAGCAAAGCATAGGCGCGGTTAATCCGGATTCTGCCGTATACCTCCGTATCCGTCAGTCCGCCGCGGCGCACCGTTTCTTCCAGGCTTTGATAGGTATCAAAACAGCGCCGCCACTCTTTGTTCTCGCGGTAAAAGTCCGCAAGTTCGCTTCCGATGATGATCTGTCCCTGCAGCCGGTTGCGCTGCCAGAGCCGATCTTCCTCTTCCAACTTGCACGCGGATTTTCCGCAGCAACAGCTGTCTGCCACGGCAATATCGCCTTCTTCCAGGCGCCAAAACTCGGAAAGCAGATAATCCTCCACTGCATCCCGATTGCCCTCGGCAGTCAGTTTTTTCATGGCCATGCGAAACACCTGTTCATCAAAGAGCATTGGCAAAACCTTCTTTCAGAGGCAGTTTCCATACCGCAGGGTACGGGGTGGGCGTACCCTGCGGCAGATCCAATCTCTCAGGAAGTCACTCTGGGGGCATCGGCGGGCGGCGCCCATCCCGCGCCCGCCGCTGAAACACTGAAAATCTGGGATGCTTAAAACGGGGTGTCTTCGCCGATATAGCAAGCGATATCATTATCCAGGTAAAGCTCCTGGAGCTCCAGCATCCGCTCGTCGCTCATATCGCCGCGATCGGCATACTCGTAGGTCTTTCCAAGCTGCTCCCACTTTGTTCCGCCCATGCGGTGGAACTTCAGAAGGTTGATCTCGTAAAGTCCGTTCTCGTTCATAAAATCGATGATCTTCTTGGCGTTCTCTGTGCTGTCGTTGTAGCCGTGGATCGTGGGCTGGCGAAGAACCAGGCGTCCGCCCCAGTCAGACTGGGCCAGCGCGGCAATATTGGACAGAATCAGCTCGTTGCTCACGCCGGTGCCCCACTTATGCAGCTCGTCATCCATGTTTTTCACATCGATAAACGCAAAATCGATATTGCGGAAAATCTTCATAAAGACATCCTGCCGGGCATAGCCGCTGGTTTCAATCGCCGTCTGCATCTGGAGCTGGTGGCAGCGCTGGAGCACTTCGTCCAGATACTCATGCTGCAGCAGAGGTTCTCCGCCGCTGAAAGTCACGCCGCCTTCTGCGCCCCAGTTGGAGAAGTCCCGCTTGAGGATCTTCATCAAATCGTCGACCGTCAAAACCCGCACGCACTGCTTCAAACTTCCCGCAGCACAGAAATTCACACATTCAATTGTCTCGCATTCGTTGCAGATGACCCAGTTAACCGAAGGCTTGCCGTCCGCATTAAACGTGATCGAGCCATAGGGGCAGGCGTTGGCACACGCCGTACAGCCCTGATCCCATTTGCAGGTTCTATCCGCAAACATCAGATGCTTTTTCACCTTCCAGCTCTCCGGATTTGCACACCATCTGCACTGCAGCGGACAACCGACAAAAAACACATTGGTTCTGCAGCCCGGGCCATCATGAACGGAGTAACTTTGAATGTCAAAAATCATTGCTGTCAATTCTTTACTCATGGTGTTACTCCCTTCACATGCCGCTTTTTGTTCTCAGCGCTGCTGATAATGTTCGCAGCAGAAAGAACCGTTCAGGGCATAAGTCCAGTTTTCCTTCTCAAAGCCGGAGCAGTTGCCAATCCCGTACTTATCCGCATCTGTGAAGTGAACGCAATTGCGGCACAGGAACCCTTCCTTGAAACGGGGGCAGGCTTCGCTGCCTTCGCCATCAATGGGAACAATGGTCTTATCCAGGGCGCACATGCCCTTCTCGCAGTCAAGGCTCAAATAATTCGCGCATTCACAATGTTTCATGGTTATACCTCCAATCAATAACTTTCCCGTCGTTTCCGTATGTTTCTGAAACGCAAGCGTTATGCGTCGTATTCCGTCCGGTAGATAACCTCATCCTGGATGGGTTTGCCGATCTCGCACCAGTACTGAGTGAAGCCGGCCACGCGGACCATCAGGTCGCGATAATCGTCGGGCTTCTTCTGGGCCTCGCGCAGAACCTTGGAAGAGGTGATGTTGAACTGGACATGGAAGCCGCCCTTGCGCATGTATGCGCGGATGATCTCCAGCAGCTTCTTGGTGCCGTTCAGACCCTTGACGGCCGTCGGATGAATCTTGACGTTCATCTGAGAGTTCTGGCACATAGCGTGGTCATAGCAGGTAGCGGATTCAAACACAGCATAGATGCCGTTCTTATCCGTGGTGGGTGCCGGGGACATGGAGCCGTCGGCGTAAGTCGTGCCGGCCAGGCGGCCATCGGGCGTTGCCAGGGTAATGGCGCCCTGCGGGCCGTGGGTAGAAACGGAGATCTGGCACATGTAGTACTGCTTGCCGTAGTAAGAGCGCAGACGCAGCATCTCGGGCAGCATACGCTCTTCGTAATCCTTCAGGATGCTGTCTGCGTAAGGATCAGCGTTGCCGTACTTGGGGGCGTTGACGCAGTCGAAGAAGATCTTCTCATACTTGGGCGCCTCGTCCGTAGCCTCGCGGCGGTCGGGGGAATAAACGCCGGTTTCAAAGGCCGTCTTAAATCCGAAGTTGTGGAGCATTGCATCGGTCATCTCTTCCAGGGTGTACTTCTTATCGTCGTACACATTCTTCTTCAGAGAGGCCATAGAGTTGATAAAGTTCACGGTGCCGCAGGACTCGAAGTTGATACCGCCGTTGTAGCGGGCGCCTTCGTTGCCGATGTGCTGGCCCTTCTTGAAGCAGTCGGGCTTGAGCATGGAGGCCACCACGGGCATATTGATCTTTCTCCAAACATCCATCTGGATGTTGTTGATCTTGTTTGCCACATCCAGCAGCTCGCGCATGTACATCATCCACACATCCCACACATCCTCGAAGGTATCGAGCTTGTGGTTATGGGGAGCAAAGACCTGGATGCCGGTGCGCTTGTCTTCGCCGTTGGTGAGCACCAGTTCCAGCAGCTTGGGCAGGCCGGTGAAGTGAATACCGGTGCCGCAGGTGGGGGCAGCGCCGCCGGGAACCATGTAGGTCTTGCCGTTATAGTGCAGGGGCTGGAAGCAGCCGGGAGAGGATTCGAGGCAGCCGCCCAGGCACCATGCGCGGGCATCATAAATATTCATGCCCTCAGGCTGATAATGGCGCAGCATATAGTTCATGCCGCCCTGGTTGTTCATCCATGCCGGATAGCCCATGCCCAGCTTGCAGCAGCGAGCGCACTTCATCAGGAAGTCCTCGGGCGTCTTTTCGTCATACAGCACGGAGAGGGTGGGCTGGGAGGTCTTGGCACGCATGCCGGCTTCCACGATCAGGTACTCCAACGGAGTCACTGCCGTCAGGCCGTCGTAGCCCAGGCCGCCCATAGACAGGTTGTTGAAGGTGTTGCCGGAAAGCACGCCGCCGGTGACGCCGGAGGAGGCGAAGCACTCGATGGAGGTGATCTTGACACGATACAGCTCCAGCAGTTCTTCCACTTCTTCATCGGTGGTCACGCCGTCTGCGATATCCTTCTCATAGAAGGGCTGCAGCACCTGGCCCAGACGGCCGATGGACATACCGGACTGCGGGTCCTCGTTGACCACGCCCAGATGGCACAGGAAGGTCAGCTGCAGGGCTTCGCGGAAGGTTGCGGGTTTCTTGTGGGCGATGTTGTGCATCACCTGGGCGATCTCCTCGTAATCCTTCTTCTGAGCCGGGTCGGTTTCAATACCAGCCAGATACTCAGCGCGCTTGCCGTAGTTGTCGGCCCAGCGGGACAGGCCCTTGGTGATTTCCTTGGTAGCCACATAATAGTAGCCGCGGCTCATGCCGAGGATACCATCGTCGCCGGCTTCGCCGAGCACTTCTGCGATCTTTTCGTCGCACATCTCGATGATGCGGTCAAAGCCGTATTCCAGAGGCATGTAATAGTTGATGACTTCGCGGCCCTGGGGGATTGCCCAGGAGTCGAACATGATCAGCACGCTGTCGCGATAGCCCTTCCATTTGTCATACTCGGGAACAATCTTGGAGTAGCGGTCACTGACGCGTTCTACCGACGCGTTATCCCAATACTTGGATACCTTGACCAGCACGGGGATCTCTTCCTTACGCATACCAAATTTCTGCGCAATGGAAATCACGTTTCCGAAGTTCTTGGTCACGTTGCCGCCGCCGGCGCCGACCACGGAAACAGCATCTGCCGCAGCCAGGGGGGGCGCATCGGCTTCGTTCATCAGCGCTTCTGCCTGAGCATTGAAGAAAGATGCATCCACCCAGGGGAAGGGGAACGCGCCGCGCCAGTTCTTGGTCTTGTTCATGACCAGTTTTTCACCGGGCCAAATTGTGGGGGTAGTGTGGGACAGGGCTGCGCCATACGCCTTTGCACGGCGAATCTCAGTGACGTCGCCTTCGTTCTCCCACCAGACACGGTTGTACCAGTACGGAATTTCCATGTCCACTGTGTTTTTCATCGAATAGTAGATGTTGATGAGTTTTGTGAAGCGTTCGGAGGGTTCGGGAACGTCTGCTTCGGTGAAGTTCTCCACCGGGGTCACGTCCAACCCGCGTCTCTTCAAGATTTCCTGTACTCTTGCTTCATTATCCATGTCGATCCTCCCTTGAAAAATTTACGGTTTTGGTTTCTTCATTCACTGTGCTCTCCTCGATTGCACCTTCATCCTAATCTTGATTTTCACAAACTGACAGTGCAAAATGCACAGTTTTAAAAACGATTTCCTCCCCTTTTTGGGTCTTTGTGTACAAAGTGCGCAAAAGGTGCATTTTGCACACCAAAAGCAGGCAGGACTTTTTAGCCGTTTTTACCAATGCAGCGGGATTTCAGAACACAAAAAAAGAGCTTTGTTCCACAGCGGAACAAAGCTCTTTTCCCATCACCTGTTATTGATCCAAGGCGGATAATGCCTCTGCATCCATGCCGAAATACTCGATGCACACCCGCTTGAGCGCCGCCCGATCGGGCAGGGGGCGCTCCTCCAGCCTGCCGTTTTCATGCAAACGCAGCACATCGTTATCCACTGCCACACTGCCGCCGGGCCGCATCAGGTTCATGACCCGGTTATTGTAAAAGCGGGATTTGGTATGATAGGTCATATAAGTATTGACCGGCACAAAATCCACCGGGTCCACCGGTGCATCCGAGAACACCACCAGCGGCGTCTCGCCCGCCTCTTCCACCAGGATCGTCCTTCTCAGGCCCCGCACAGGTTCTGTATCCAGGCGAAAACGCAGGGCGCCCGACGCCTGTACCTCGGGCCGGTCCAGATAGAGCGCCGTCACCGGCGAAGGCCCGCCGAAGCCCACATCGCACAAAACGCGCTCCTGGGACTGCGGCAGCGTAACCACCGTGGCCCGGTGGCACAGGGGCGGAAACTCCCCTTCCCGCAGCACCCGCTGCCCCACTGCATAGCAGGAAAAGCCCAAAGCCTCCAGCAGCGCGGAAAACAGGGCGTTCAGCTCAAAGCAGTAGCCGCCCCGGCGGCGGATGACGATCTTCTCAAAAAGATCCGGGATCTCCAGCGATACTTCCTGATGCAAATCGTAGCCGTCAATATTTTCAAAGGGCACATGGAACAGGTGCGCATGCACCAGCAAGTCCAAAGACTCCTTTGTGCGGGGAACGCTGTACTCCGTAGGCGACGCCGGGAGCTCCGGATGCGCGGCGCGGCGATAGTCCTCCGGATCCAGTCCGATGCGCGCAAGATAGGCCCCCACATCGGGCGGCAGGGTGTATAAACCTTTGATCATAACAATCCTCCTTTGCAAGCATTCTGTTCTCTTTCTGCTTCCTTTTCCGTAATCTTATCGAAAAGGCACCAAGCGCAACAGTGCAATTTACACAGCAGCGGAGAATATTTTTAAAAACTGTTGTTTTGCCCGAATGCTCCCCCTATTTTTCCCTTTCACAGCCTTTTTCTTTGCCTTTTGCCCAAATAGGTTTGCTGTTTTCTACAAATTTTTTCATTTTTTCTTTCGAGTTGTTGCTTTTTTGCTCAAAAGAGTTTATGATGGCCTCATAAAAATAGGTGCGCATCTGATTTCCCGGCCGGCATTGCCTGTAACCGCCCCGGATTTCAGACAGTTCGCCCCGACAGCACGCACCCAGCCCCAGCACGGCAGGTTTAATGTATCGTGCAAAGAAAGCCATGGCTTTCTTTGCGTTTATCGCGCGATAAACGCGGAATGCCACCGCGTTTTGATCTGGAAGGGATAAATCCATCCCGCATGCCATACATAATATCTGAGGGAATACGAAGTAAAACTTGTCAGGCTTTTATGGAGGGTCGTGTGTTACTATGAAATTGGAAGACACCACAATTTATCCGTTTATCCGCAATGATCCCGAGCTGTGCGAGCTGCACACCTTTGCCCGGGGCAAGTATATCATCCGTTCCGGCGACGTAGCGGATACCTGGTATCTGATCAATGGAAAGGTGCAGGTAGAGGCCACCACGCAGAACGGCAAAAAGCTGATGGTGGACACCATTTGCGAAGACAATTATGTGGGGCACCTGAGCAACTTTTGGGGCCAGAACTTTTATTGCGACAGCTATGCCCTGGTTTCCAGCGTTCTGATCCGCATTCCGAAAGAGCGCTTTATGGAAATGATGGAGACTTTGGAATTCAGCCGCCACTTTTACATGAAAACCAATGCGCGGCTGTATGACATGTACAAAAAAGAGCTGGTGCGCGGTTTGTTCTCCCAGCGCCAGCAATTCGCCTTTTATGTTATTAAATATTCGCAGAACAATATCTGCCGCATCCGCAATCTCAGCGGCATCTGCGAGTTTCTGAAGATCAGCCGGCGCCATTTCTACAATCTGCTTGACCGGTTTTCCGAAGACGGAGTCATTAAGCGCCTGGACGATGGAGACATCGAGATCCTCGATCTGGACGCCCTTTATAAAGTGGCCGAACCTGTGGTCAATTTCTGCTACAATAAGATGTAACCGCCATTAGGAGGACGATACCGATGATGCATTACACTACCGAGCACTTAAACGACAATCTGCTTCTGTTCCGCTTCACCGTGCCCGCAGAAGACTATACGGCAGCGCTGGACGAAGCCTGGCGCGCCAACAAAAGCCGCTACCCGGTGCCCGGCATGCGCGACGGCAAGGCCAGCCGCGCCATGATCGAGCGATATCACGGCAAAGCCGTGTTTGAAAAACCGGCCCTGGATCAAATCGTGACCGCTTCCTACCGCAAAGCGGCTTCTGAATATCCCGAGGAGATCTACTACACGCCCACCGTCCGGGTCAAACAGCACGAAGACGGGCAGGATCTCTGTTTTACCGCCCAGGTACAGATCCGCCCGGAGGTTCGTTTGGGCGACTACCGCACCGTACAGCTGCAGCCCGATGACTTCCGCCGGGCCGAACAGGCCGCGGCAGAGGCCCCCGGCGAACAGCAAAACGACACCCGCGCCTATCTGCTCCGCTCCGCCCTGGTGGATCGGATCGCCGCCGCCAGCCATGTGGAGATCCCCGAAACCATGATCCACGAGCGCGCACTCAGCATGGCCCGCTCCCTGGAGCAGCGGCTGGAGCAGGATCAGTCCTCCATAGAGGACTATTACAAGGCCTGCCACACAGACCGGGAGCATCTTCTGGCAGATTTCGCCCAGGCGGCGGAAGACCAGCTGCGCGCCCGATTGACCCTGCTGGCCATCGCCCGGGCCGAGGGGCTGGACGCCACCGACGCCGAATACGACGCCGAGGTGTCCCGGCTGAGCAGTATGTATCTGATGCCCGAGGATAAGCTGCGCCCGCTGCTGGCCCGCCGGGAGGGCGTGAAAATCCGCCAGGATATTGCCATCTCCAAGGCCGCCGATTGGGTCACCGCCCAGGTTCGGCAGCAAACGGCAGCCAGCTCCTGAATCGAATCAAAAAGCCCGTACAGCCACCGCTGTATGGGCTTTTTTTGATTATTGCGCGGGCTGAGTGCCCTCTGCCTTTTCCTGCAAGGTGCGAATGATCTCTTCCACCACCCGCTCGGTGGCATTGTCCGAAAGATCCACCTGCACGGTAATGTCGGCCCAGCGCCGGTAAAGGGGGGTGCGCAGCTCGAAAATATCCGCCAAAGTCTGGCCCGGCGCAAAGGCGATGCCCCGGGTGGAAATATTGCGGATCCGCCGGGACAGTTCCGGCAAAGGCACATCGATGTACACAAAGTCCCCATGCTCCGCCAGATGCGCCATGGCCTTTTCGCTCAAGGGCACACTGCCGCCGGTGGCGATCACCGTGCCGCGGTAGTCCGTTTCCAGTATGGTTTCCTCTTCCACCTGCAAAAAGGCGTCCAGTCCCTGCCCATCCAAAATCTCCTGCAGCGTGCAGCCCTGGCGCTGGGTGATCAGGATATCGCCATCCACAAAGTCCATGCCCAGCGTTTTTGCCAGGATCACGCCCACTGTGCTTTTTCCGCTGCCGGGCATACCGATCAGCACAATATTCCGTTTCCGTCTCATTCCTTCGTCCCCCTCAATTCCGGTGCAGATCCCGCAGCAGAGCGATCTCCGCCGCATAGCCCGCCAAATCATTGGGCGTTTCCAGGCAGAAGGGCAGCTCCCGCAGCAGGGGATGGTTCGTTACCGCACTCAGCGCCTCCGTACCGATGTGCCCTTCTCCGATTTTGGCGTGGCGGTCCTTATGGGCCCCCAGGGGATTCATACTGTCGTTCAGATGGATGGCCTTCAGCCGGGAAAGGCCGATCACCCGGTCAAACTCCTCCAGCACATCCTCCAGGTGCCCGACAATATCGTATCCTCCGTCCCACACATGGCAGGTATCCAGGCATACGCCCAGGTGATCGCTCAGCTCCACCCGGTCGATGATCGCCCGCAATTCCTCAAAACTGCGGCCCACCTCGCTGCCCTTGCCGGCCATGGTCTCCAGCAGCACCGTGGTATGCTGTTCCGGCTGCAGCACAGCGTTCAGCGTTTCGGCGATCAGGGCGATCCCCGTCTCCGCCCCCTGCTTCACATGGCTGCCGGGATGGAAATTATAATAGCTGCCCGGCAGATATTCCAGGCGCATCAAATCATCCGCCATGGTATTGCGGGCAAATTCCCGCAGGCCGCCATCCGCCGCACAGGCATTCAGCGTATAGGGCGCATGAGCCACAATGGGCGCGAAAGCATGCTCCCGCAGCAGCGTGGCCAGGGCCTCCATATCCGCCGTATCCAGGGGCTTGGCGCTGCCGCCCCGGGGATTGCGGGTGAAAAACTGAAAGGTATCCGCCCCGATGGACAGGGCTTCTTTCCCCATGCGGGCATAGCCCTTCGAGGAAGACAGGTGACATCCGATATGCAGCATCGTCTGATTCTCTCCTTTTCCGCCGCCTCCCGGCGGCCCTTGTGCATCACAATCGTTTTCAGCCGGAGATCCCGGCATTCCACTTCCCATTCCTGCACCGCTCTGCCCGCCCCTTCGTTCAAAAAAGGCGGCAAAGCGGGCGTTGGATGGTTCATTTTATATCCTCCCATGCAAAAAAGCAAGCGTTCTTTTTTCTGTGAAAGGCCGTATGCTCTCCCGGGTTTTGCATAAATCCCCGCATCGCCGGCACGGCCCCGCGCCCTTCATTTTACCCGATCCCCCGGCGATCGCCTCAAAGGGCCTTCACTTTTTCGCACAGCTTGGCATATATTCGCTCCACAAACCATTGTTCCGTGCTTTTTTTGCCGATCTCATCCACTCTGATCCAGCCTATTTTACAATTCTCGTCCTCCTTGATCCGAATCGTGCTGTCCAGATCTGCTTCTACGGCATAAGTAACGTTGAGATGCAAGTGCGACGATACATATTCTCCCTTTTTCTCATGGCCAAAGGCCGGCAATATCTCCAAAGAAAAAATGTCTTTCTGCAAAAAGCGAACGTTTTTCAGGCCGCTTTCTTCTTCGATTTCTTTTAGGATCACTTCTCTTAAATCCTCATTGCCATCCGCATGACCTCCAAGCCACGCCCAAGAATGGTAAATGTTGTGAAACGCCATCAAAACATACTGCCTGCTTTTGTCCACAATCCAGGCAGAAACCGTCACATGCGCATTTTTGTTCTTCCTGGTTAAAAAATCATCGTTTTCCTTCAGATAACGCAGCATCTCTTTTTGATCGTTCCGCTCCTGCGCGTTATAGGGTTTCAATTTTTTTATTTCGTCGATCAAATGATAGCCCTTATCCGCATCCAGCGGCTCTGATGCCTCTGCCCTTTGTTCCAGCCCTTTATAAACAGATTGTTCTTCCACGATCCTCATCCCCCCATCTGCATGACAGCCCCTTGATCCGTTGCAGCTTGTTTTCTCTCCCGTTCTCACGCCGTCATCACTTTTATCCTCCCGGATACTTCCCATGGTTTCACAGGAAAAACAGGACAGCAGCGCTGTCCTGTTTTTTTCATGCATCCGCTTCGTCTCCGGCAGTTGTCCGGGCTGCGGGCGCAGCCATCACCCGCTCAAACTCCCCGGCGTCCATCGTCTCATGTTCCAGCAAATAGGCTGCCACGGCGTGCAGCTTCTCCCGGTTTTTCTCCAGGATCCCCTCGCAGTGGGCCGCGGCGCCATCGATAATGGCCTTAATCTCTTCGTCGATCTCCGCAGCCACCTTTTCCGAATAGGTGCGCTGCTGGGCCATACTGCGACCGATAAAGATCTCATCGTGGCCCGATTCAAAGGAGATGGTGCCGATCTTATCGCTCATGCCATAAACCGTTACCATTTTCCGGGCCAGGCCGGAGGCCCGCTGGATATCGTTGGAGGCTCCCGTGGAAATATCTCCCAGGATCAGCTTCTCCGCCACGCGGCCGCCCAGCAGGGCGGCGATCTCGTCCAGCATATCGCTGCGGGACAGGAAACTGCGATCCTCGCCTGGCAGGCTGATGGTCATACCGCCGGCGCCGCCCCGGGGAATAATGGTGATCTGATGCACCGGATCGCAGCCCGGCAGCTCGTGCATCACAATGGCGTGACCCGCCTCATGGTAGGCCGTCAGGCGGCGCTCCTTCTCGGGGATCACATGGCTCTTTTTCTCCGGGCCGGCGATCACTTTGATCATGGCCTCCCGCATATCCGCCATAGAAATGAAGCGCGCCTCCCGCCGGGCGGCCAGCAGCGCCGCCTCATTGGTCAGATTTTCCAGATCCGCGCCGGAGAACCCCGCCGTGCTGCGAGCCACCACATTCAGATCCACATCCTCTGCCAGGGGCTTGCGCTTCACATGCACCTGCAAGATCTCCTCGCGGCCCTGCACATCCGGCAGGCCCACATAGACCTGGCGGTCAAAGCGGCCGGGGCGCAGCAGTGCGGGATCCAGCACATCCTGGCGGTTGGTGGCGGCGATGACCACCACGCCCTCGTTGCTGCCGAAGCCGTCCATTTCCACCAGCATCTGGTTCAGCGTCTGCTCCCGCTCATCGTGGCCGCCGCCCAGGCCCGTACCTCTCTGGCGGCCCACGGCGTCGATCTCGTCGATGAAAATAATGGCCGGCGCGTTTTCTTTGGCCTGCTTGAAAAGGTCGCGGACACGGGATGCGCCCACGCCCACATACATCTCCACAAAATCAGAACCGGAAATGGTCAGAAAATTGACATCCGCCTCGCCGGCCACTGCCTTGGCCAGCAGCGTTTTACCGGTACCGGGAGGGCCCACCAACAGCACGCCCTTGGGGATCCGGGCCCCCAGGGCAATATATTTGTCCGGATCGCGCAGGAAAGAAACGATCTCCTGCAGCTCTTCCTTTTCCTCCCGGGCGCCGGCCACATCGGCAAAGGTCACCTTTTTTCCATTGGATACGCCCTGGTGTATGTTGGCCTGGCCGAATTTGGCATTTTTGTCCAACTGGCTCCCGCCCCCCATGCTGCGCTGGAGGGATGCGGCATACCAAAAGCCGCCCAGCATCAGCAGCAGGAACAGGAAGGGCATCAGCATCCCCCAACCGCTCATGCGCATACCCTTATGATAGTCATAACCGGTGATGATGCCGCGGTGGCGCTGGCTATCGATCAGATTGCCCAGGTCTTCCCGGAACATCTGCACATCATAGAGGTCATAGCTCAGCGCTTCCTTTTCGTCATAAGTGTTGTACAGCTCCATCGTCAGCTTAGTGCCCACGACCTTGAAGGAGCGGACATTTTCCCGCTCGAACTGCGCCACAACTTCAGAATAGCTGATGGCCTCCTGCCGGCGGCTATTGCCGGAAAAGGCAAGATATGCAATACCCAGAATGATGGCAACGATCAGCAGCACCCAGCCAATTTGATCCAGGCGCTTGTTCCGGCGCTGCTTCCGCTCCTGTTTGATTTCATTTGGATCGCGCTCCTGATTGGGATCGCGATGACTGTTCTGCCCGTCCATGGTTTTCCCCTTTCCCTCTCCTGCCCAGTACCGGAGCGGATTTTATGCGTAAATTTCCGGTTTTAATACGCCCACATAGGGCAGGTTGCGGTACCGGTCCGCGTAATCCAGGCCGTAGCCCACCACAAATTCGTCGGGCACATTGAAGCCCACATAATCGGGCTCAATGGGCTTGACCCGGCGCGAGGGCTTATCCAGCAGCACGCACAGCTTCACGCTGGCAGCGCCCCGGTCATACAGATGGCGGGTCAGATTGTACAGCGTGTTGCCGCTGTCCAGAATATCCTCCACCAGGATGATATGGCGCCCCGCCACAGAGCTCTTGATGTCATAGTCGATCTTCACCACGCCGGAGCTGGCTGTCCCGTTGTTGTAAGACGATGCAGCCATAAAATCCAAGCCGCTGGGAATGGGACAAACCCGCATCAAATCCGCAAAAAACATAAACGATCCCCGCAGGACACCCACAAACAGGGGGTCCTTGTCCGCATAGTCCGCCGCGATCTGTGCGCCGATGGCCCGCACGCGCACCTTCAGCTCGTCCTCGGAAATCAACACCTTCAGGATATCCTTTTCAATCGTATTCATCTGTTTTTCTCCTCTTCTTTATCGTTTCTGAAAATCGAGAATATAATTCATTTGATCTTCCCGGGCAGCAAAGGCACAGTCCACGCCCACGCCCAAAGCTGCCGCAACCCGAGTGCCCACATAAACGACCGGCGTTTCCTCCCGCCGGGCCACGCTGCATCCCGCGTCTACAAACAGCCGCTTCAGGCTGCGGCTGCCCTCCTGGCCCGGCAGCGTCATGCGGCCGTCCTGCCGCCAGCGATCCACCGCCACCGGGGCGTCGATGGCCGCGTTATTTAGAATCAGTCTGTTTTCGCCGGGTTCTGCCCGGCAGCCCACCCGGCAGAAAATCCGCCAGGGGCCGGCGCAGACCTCTCCAACGGGGGGCAGAAGCGTCCGCTCCCAGGGGACAATCGACGAGGCAGTCAGCTGAAATTCTTCATACACATTTTGGGCGGCAACTCCCCTGGGCAGCGACAGCTGCGCCGTGGGGCCGCTCTTGCGCACCAGCTCCAGGATGGCCCGGATATGGCGGGCAGTCACATCTTTTTTAGAGACTCCCAGCAGATCCAGCATCCGCCGCACCACGCGCCCCTGCAGCGCCGGGGGCAATTCGGTCAGCGCCGCCCGCTCCAGAAGGGCCCGCCCCTCTGCACAGCGCACCCGGCGGCACACCCGCTCCGCGGCGGCATTGAGATAGGCCTCGTCCTGCCGCAGCAGGGCCGCTGTTTTGGCAATGCTTTCCTCCGCCCGGGGATTCACTTCCCGCAGGGCCGGCAAAATTTCATGGCGCAGCCGGTTGCGGGTATAAACGGCGCTTTCATTGCTCCGATCCTCCACATGGGGCACGCCATGCTCGGCCAGATACGCCTCGATCTCCTCCCGCCCCGTTTCCAGCAGGGGGCGGATCAAAATGCCCCGCACCGGAGGAATACCCGCCAGCCCGGTCAAGCCCGTGCCGCGGATCAGATTCATCAGCACCGTTTCGGCATTGTCGCCCCGGTTATGAGCCGTGGCGATCCGCACCGCACCGGTCTGCCGGGCCGTCTCTTCCAGGAAGGCATAGCGCAGATTACGGCCCGCCTCTTCCACAGACCAGCCATGCTCCCGGGCAGCGGCAGCCACATCGCCGCGCCCTCCATAGAAAGGAATACCGTGCTCCCGGCAGTAGTCCCGCACAAAGGCTTCGTCCCGTTGGGCCTCTGCCCCCCGCAGAGCGTGGTTATAATGGGCCGCAGCCACAGTAAAGCCAGACTTGCAGCTCAGCTCTAAAAGCCAGGTCAGCAGACACATGGAATCGGCGCCGCCGGAAACGGCGCACAGCACCAGCCCCTCGTCGGGGAGCATATCATAGGCTCGTATCAGATCCTGGTTCAGTTTCACCATTCCGTCATCTCTCGTCAAAGCGCTTTTCCAGCGTATCAAAGGTGGTAAATTCGGGCATCCATTTCAACTCGACCTTGCCGGTTTCGCCGTGGCGGTTTTTGGCCACGATCAGCTCGGCAATATTGCGTTTATCGGTATCGGGACTGTAATAGTCCTCCCGGAAAATAAAAAGTACGATATCGGCATCCTGCTCGATGGCGCCGGATTCGCGCAGATCCGACAGCATGGGGCGCTTGTCGTCGCGCTTTTCATTGGCACGGGACAGCTGGGACAGGCACAGCACCGGCACCTGCAGCTCCTTGGCCATGATCTTGAGCATACGGGAAATATCGGACACGGCCTGCTGGCGGCTTTCGCTTTGGCCGCGGCTGCCGCCGGCGGAATTCATCAGCTGCAGATAGTCGATAACCACCAGGCCCAGATTGTCGATCCGGCGGCACTTGGCGTTCATGTCCGATACCGTTAAAAGAGGGTTGTCGTCCAGCCGGATATCCGCCTGGGCCAGCGTGCTGGCCGCCTCGGCCACCTTCACCCAGTCCGTCTCCCGCAGGTCGCCGGTGATCAGCCGGTTGTTTTCCACCAGAGCCTCGCTGGACAGCAGACGGGTCGCCAGCTGTTCCTTGGACATTTCCAAAGAAAACATGGCCACCGTCTTGCCGGAATATTTCCCCACATTCAGGGCAATATTCAGCGCCAGGGATGTTTTTCCCATACCAGGGCGGGCCGCCAGCAGGATCAGGTCGGACTTGTTCAAGCCGGAGATTTTCGCGTCGATGGCAGAGAAGCCCGAGGAAATGCCGGGCAGGCGGCCGCCATCGGCAGCCAGCTGTTCCATATTGTCCAGCACGCCGGAAAGCACCGTGCCCACGGGAATCATATCCTGGGAGGATCGCCCCTGGCGGACTGCATAGATCTTCTGCTCCGCCACTTCCAGCACATCCTCCGGCTCGCCGCCGCCCTCCTGCACCATGGCCGTGATCTCCCCCGCCGCCGTGGCCACTTTCCGCAGCAGCGACTTGCCCCGCACCAACTCCACATATTCCATCACATTGGCGGAAGTAGGAGTGATATCCATGAGCTGGATCATATAGCTCTTGGTAGTATTCTCGTCAAAGGTGCCGTTCTTCTGCATCTCGCCCACCACCGTCACCGGGTCGATGGGCCGGGAGTAGCAGAACATGGTATAGATCGTTTCAAAAATATCCCGGTTCTGCTGCAAATAAAAGTCCCCGGGCTGCAGCTTGTCCATCACATCCTTGATACAGTTCTGATCGATGAGCATGGAGCCCAGCACCGCCTGCTCCGCCTCCAGGTTATGAGGCATCTGGCGGTATAACAACTCATTTTCCAGCGCCATTTGGCAACCACCTCTCACATCATGTCATATCAAACGCCGGACAACTCCAGTTCAATTTTGGACCTCCCAGGTCCATCGGAAAAGGCGGCATACAACCGCCCTCCTTCACACCAAGGGTCAAGCCGGTTTGATGCTTACTTTTCTTCCGCCACAACCAGGTTAATGGTGCCGGAGATCTCAAAACCCAGCTTGCATTTGATCTGATAGCCGCCGCAGGCCTTGATCTGCTCGTCCTGCACGATCTTCTGCTTGGCGATCTCGATGTGGTGCTGCTCCTTCAGCGCGTCGGAAATTTCCTTGCTGGTGATGGCGCCGAACAGGCGGCCGTCTTTACCGCTTTTGGCATAAATCTTTACCGTCAGGCCCTTGAGCTTTTCCGCAGTTTCTTCGGCCGCGGCCTTCTGGCGGGCTTCCTCCGCTTTCCGGGCCTTCTCCTGCAGTTTCATGGTATTCAGATTGTCTGCGGTGGCTTCCACCGCCAGCTTCCGGGGCAGCAGGAAATTCCGGCCGTATCCGTCGGAAACTTCCACCATCTGGCCCTTCTTGCCCTGGCCCTTCACATCTTGCTGTAAAATCACTTTCATGGTTCTATCCTCATTTCTTTGATTTTTCTAAGTTCACGGTTTGAAATATTCATCGATGGCAGCCAACAGCTGCAACCGCACATCGGCCACCTTGGCGTCCTTCACCGTACCGCCGGCAGCGTTGGCATTGCCGCCGCCCCCCAGCTTTTCCAGGATCACCTGCACATTGATATCTCCCACGCTGCGGGCCGACAGCAGCACATCCGCCCCCAGGGGCGTGACTACAAAAGAAGCGCCGATGCCCGTGATCTGCAGCAATTCATCGGCTGCCTGGGCAGCAATCACCCGGCCCACGGGGATTTCTACCGCCGCCAGGGCAATGTTGCCGTGGATCTTCTCCGCCTTGCGGATCACATCGTAGCGATTGATGGTGGAATCCAGATCGTTCTGGAACAGGCGGCGCACCTCGCCGGTGTCCGCTCCGGCCCGGCGCAGATAAGCCGCCGCGTCAAAGGTACGGCCGCCGGTGCGAACCGTAAAGTTCTTGGTATCCAGCACGATGCCTGCCAGCAGCGCTTCCGCCTCGATCTCCAGCACATCGCTGGGCTCCGTCAGATATTGCAGCAGTTCGCTGACCAGTTCGCTGGCGGAAGAAGCGTAGGGTTCGTGAAAATTCAGCGCTGCGTTTTCAATATAGGTGGCAGCCCTGCGATGGTGATCGATCACAGCAACGCGGCCGGCCCGCTCCAGCATCAGGGGCGCTTCCACCATATCGGGGCGGTTGGTATCCACCACCACCAGGGCGCCGGGCCGCATCTGCAGCAGGGCGTCGGTGGGATCGGTCAGGAACACATCCTCATACTCCGGCGCCTCCAGCAGGCGGGTGGCCATGGGCTTGGCGGCGCTGTTATTGATATCCATGACGATGTGGGCCCGCTTGCCCTTTTTGCGGGCAATGCAGCACACGCCCACAGCGGCACCCAGGGCGTCCATATCCGCAAATTTATGGCCCATCACATAGATTTGTCCGGCATCGCTCATCAATTCGCCCAGGGCCGTGGCCATCACCCGGGACTTGACTTTGGTGCGCTTTTCCGTTTCCTTGGCACGGCCGCCGAAAAACTCAAAATTCATACCCGTGCGCACCACCGCCTGGTCGCCGCCGCGGGACAGGGCCATGTCAATGGACAAGGTGGCGTTGTGGAACAGCTCTTCAAAGGTATCCGCCCCCCGGCCCACGCCGATGGACAGGGTGGTGGGCACGCCGTCGGCACTGACCACCTCGTGCACAGAATCCAGGATCGCAAACTTTCCGCCGGAAAGCTTTTCATAATACTGATCCTCAAATACAAAGAGATAGCGATCCCGCTCGTATTTGCGCAGCAAACCATGGCACTCCGCCGCCCAGTCGTTGATCTTCCGGTCGATCCGGGCGCGCATGGCGCTGCGGGTCACATCGGTCAGGCCTGCGGTCAAATCATCGTAGTTATCCATCATAATGATGGCCACATTGGGCCGGGACGCCTTATAGCGGCGCACAGCTTCCTCGCTGTCGGTCACATCGATCCAGTACATGGTGGCCAGCAGCTCCGGTTCGTGCCCCTGGTCGGCGGTCTGCTCGGTCAGGTTGCCGCAGACCCGGTATTCCCGCCCCCGCATCTCGATCAGCTCCGGCGCTTCGCTCTTGCATTCCAGCAGCCACCGGGCGCTGAAATTGGGCACCACATCGCCGATGCGGCTGTCAAAAAGCTGCTCGGCGTGGCCCGAGATCTCCTGGAATCCTTCATTGCACCAAACGATTCCCCCCGTTTCCGGCCGAAAGATGATCATGGGCAGGGGCGCGTTGAGCATGGTGTCTTTTGTGGCGGAATCCACATTGGAGGTCACGCTTTCGATGTACTTCAGGATATCGCTTTTCCGGCAGGCCGTGTTGCGGCGGGAATAGAACGCCAGCACCACAATGATCACGCCCTCGATCACGCCGATGGTCAAATCAAACGAGGCGGATACGATCGCAAAACAAATCAGCACAAAAAAGTAAAACGGTAACCCCGGTCCCAACAGTTGGGATATTTTTTTATTCACAGAACTTCCCTCCGTGTATTCAGCGCCGGCCCCGCCGCCCCGCCGCAGCAAGGAAGCGCAGGCCGCATTTTGCAGCGATACGACTATCACTCCAGGATAGTTTTTCTATTATACCACGCTTTTCCCCCCGCAACAATATCAAAAACACACAGAAGGCTATAAAATCCAGCAAAGCTTTGCCGCAAGCAGTCTGCTTTCATGTCGAAAGGAAACGAACGATTTTTGACAAAATTTTATGGGAAATCTGTACTTTTGCCGCGGCTTATGCTATACTGAGTTCAGCAAGCGCCCCGCAGCATGGTTTCCGGGGCCCTGGACCGCGGCCCTTTTTTCGCCGGTCCAGCTTTGTTTTTTGTATTTTTTGACGGCGGCAGATCCTTGTCCCGTGATCAAATAAAACAAGTTCATCCTGGTGAAAAAAGTGCGCACAGCGGCGCGGAAACGGCGGATCAGGGCCGTTTCGGCCGCGGGCATTCCTTTCTTTTTTCGGCTTCGGCACCTCTGGCGTCCCCCTGCGGGCGGCAGCTTTCTTTGGCGCGTTCTTTTGCGCGCCCTGTTCCGGGGCAATCGCCCCTGTTTTGCCCTGCCCGGAATCTGCCACGGAGAACTTACATACCACATTTTTGAGGAGGAACCATTCCCATGGCAGAAAAAATCAAAATCATTCCCCTTGGCGGTCTCAACGAGATCGGCAAGAACCTGACCGTTTACGAATACGGCGGCGACATCATCGTGGTGGACTGCGGCATGGCCTTCCCCGGCGACGATATGTACGGCGTGGACATGGTCATTCCCGACGTGACCTATCTGGTGAAAAATGCCAACCGCATCCGGGGCCTGTTCATCACCCACGGCCACGAAGACCACATCGGCGCCATCCCCTATGTGCTGCGCCAGGTCAACATGCCCATCTTCTGCACCCGCCTGACCGCGGGCCTGATCAAGCTGAAGCTGGAAGAGCACGGACTGACCCGCCAGACCAAGATCACCACCATGGAAGCAGGCCAGAGCGTGAAAGCGGGCAAATTCGAGGTGGAGTTCATCCACGTGAACCACTCCATCGCCGATTCCGCCGCCTTCGCCATCCGCACCAAAATGGGCACCATCATCCACACCGGCGACTTTAAGATCGACTCCACGCCCATCGACGGCAAGATCATCGACCTGGGCCGCTTCGGCGAGCTGGGCAAACAGGGCGTGCTGGCCCTGCTGTGCGACTCCACCAATGTGGAGCGTCCCGGCTACACCCAGTCCGAGCGCTCCATCGGCCGCACCTTCGACCAGCTGTTCGCCGGCTGCAACAAGCGCATCATCGTGACCACCTTTGCCTCCAACATCCACCGCGTGCAGCAGGCCATCGACGCCGCCGTGAAATACGGCCGCAAAGTGGCCGTCACCGGCCGGAGCATGGAAAACATCGTCAAAGTCTGCACGGAGCTGGGCTATATGAACATCCCCAAAAACACCCTGATCGATGTGGCCAAGGCCAAAAAACTGCCCAACGACAAGGTCGTGATCATCACCACCGGCAGCCAGGGCGAAGAAATGTCCGCCCTGTACCGCATGGCCTTCTCCACCCACAAGCAGGTGGAAGTGGGATATGGCGACCGCATCATCATCTCCGCCTCCGCCATCCCCGGCAACGAAAACAGCGTCAGCGCCGTGGTCAACGAACTGTTCCGCAAGGGCTGCGACGTGATTTACGGCAGCGCCTGGCACCTGCACGTGTCCGGCCACGCCTGCCAGGAGGAGCTGAAGATTATCCACGCCCTGACAGCGCCGAAGTTTTTCATCCCCCTCCACGGCGAGCAGCGCATGCTGCAGCTCCACAGCGAGCTGGCCCAGAGCCTGGGGCTGAATCCCAAGAATGTGGCCATTGCGGAAAACGGCAGCGTCATCGAACTGACCCACCGCTCCATTCGGGTCAACGGCAGCGTGCCCGCCGGCCAGGTGCTGGTGGACGGCTACGGCGTGGGCGATGTGGGCGCCGTGGTGCTGCGGGATCGCAAGCACCTGGCCGAGGACGGCATGGTGGTGGTCAACATCAACCTGGCCGCCCAGGGCGGCGGTCTGCTGGCCCCTCCCGACATCATCACCCGCGGCTTCATCTATGTCAAGGAGTCCGGCGACCTGATGCAGGAGCTGCAGGATGTGGTCACCGACACTGTGAACAAATACCGCCAGAACACCAAGCGCGGCCGCCGCGGCGGCAACAACAGCAACAACAGCAACAACAGCGCCAACGACGGCTCCCTGTCCAGCGCTGTCAAGTCCGCCGTCAGCAGCTATCTCTACAAGGCAACCCGCCGCAACCCCATGATCCTGCCCATCGTCAACGAACTGTAAAACAAAACACGGCCGCCTCCCCGGTGCACGAAACACTGGGGCGGCGGCCGTTATTTTTTGCGGCAGGCAATCCTTATTCTTCTTCCATTTCCCGGAAAAACCGGGGCGGATTCAAGCGTCCCTGGCGCATTGCCCGGCGGCGCTCCACCTTTCGCTGCCGGCGCAGGGATTTTTTCTCCAGGCGCTTGGCATAGAACTGGGGATTGCGGTAGCTCTCCACGGAGTATCCCCCGTCGATGGGAACACTCATCCAATAGCCATAGGGCCGCAGGGAGTTTTTCTTCTTCGGCTGGGTGGTATGATAGAGTTTTTTATAGCGGTCGAACACCTGGACCTTGGTGCTCATCATATCCGGCAGCACCTTGCCCGCCGAGGACAGGCTGCCCTTCTGCTTGGTATAAAAATACAGCGGCTCCGGCAGCACCATCACATGTTTGGCGTGGGCCAGGTAGCTGAGGTTAAAGGAGGTGTCCTCGCACCAGTCCAGCTCATCCGGGCAGGCGATCTTCTGCAGGCGCACAATATCCGTGCGGAATAATTTGTTCCACAGCACGCCGTAATAAAAATTGGCAGGGGCCCGCATCAGGCCTTCCACGAAGCGCTCCCGGGTCACCTTCCCCTCCATAAACAGGGCCCGGTGGGCATAGATCCGCTTTTCCAGCACCCGGTAAAATCCGGAAACCACCAGTTCGCAATCATGCTGCTCGGCGGCTTCGGCCATCAGTTCCGTGGCGTCGGTGCGCAGCCAGTCGTCGCTGTCGGCAAACTGGAGATACTTGCCGGTGGCGGCAGCGATGGCCCGGTTGCGGCTGTCTGCCACGCCGGAATTCTCCGCCTTGTCGATCAGGTGAAAGCGCGGATCTTTCTCGCAGTATTCCCGGCAAATGGCGCCGCTGCCATCGGCGCTGCCATCGTTGACCATCAGCACCTCGATCTCCTGCCAGGTTTGCCCCCGAATGCTGTCCAGGCACCGGCGCAGGGTCTTTTCCGCGTTGTAGACCGGTACGATCACCGTTACAGTAGGTCTTGTCATAGGGCCCTTCCTCCTCTTTATTTTACATCAACGGCGCCAACAGGCACAAAAATTCTTCTGTGATCTTCTGGAACACGCTGCGGTGTTTCCATTCTTCGTAAATCACTTCCCGGCTCTGCGCCTGGATGGACAGGATATCCTCTTCG
The DNA here is from genome assembly GCA_937915065.1 of uncultured Clostridia bacterium. Classification (GTDB taxonomy): domain Bacteria; phylum Bacillota; class Clostridia; order Oscillospirales; family Oscillospiraceae; genus Pseudoscillospira. Next base: position 11,202 of record CALDMR010000203.1, on the reverse strand, counting down.
ATCTCCCGCACCACCGCGCCGCCGGTGAACAGGGCGCCGCACTCATAATGCTCCCACAGGCTGCGGAAATCCAGGTTCACCGAGCCGCAGATGGCCACATCCCCGTCGGCCACCAGCTGCTTGGCATGGAGAAACCCCGGCGTGTATTCAAACACCCGGATTCCTCCCCGCAGCAGGGGGCCGAAACTGTGGCGGCTGACCGCATGCACATAACTTTTATCATAGATCCCCGGCATGAAAATGCGCACATCCACACCGCTTTTGGCCGCTCGGATCAGATTGTTGGTCATCTGCCGGTCCAGCACCAGATAGGGCGTGGTAATATACAGATAATTGGCCGCCCGGTCGATGACCATATCATACAGGGCCTGCACCGGATTATCCGGATTTTTGGCAGGGCCGCCGTCAAAGGGGCGGACAAAGGCATCGCAGGTGGGTTCCGGTTCCGGCGGGGGCGGCGGCAGCCGCTGACTCTCCCCCGTGCACACCTGCCACATGATGAGGAACATGCCCTCCATACTGCGCACGCCCTCGCCGGTGATGCGGGTGGCCGTGTCCTTCCAGTAGCCAAAGCGCTCTTTCCGGTCAAAGTATTCATCGGCCAGGTTGATGCCGCCGGAATAGCCGATCCTGCCATCGATCAGAATATATTTCTGATGGGTGCGGAAATTGAAAGAGACGTGCAGCACATCCTTATTGATGGGCGCAAAAAAGGCCAGTCGGATGCCCGCGGCCCGCACTGCCCGGCGAAAGCCCAGGGTGCTGGCCTTCAGACTGCCGAAATCGTCCAGCAGCAGGCGCACATCCACTCCTTCTGCCGCCTTTTCTTTCAGGATCTCAAAAATCTCGTCCCAGATCGTGCCTTTATCCAGAATGAACATCTCAATGTGGATGGATTCTTTGGCCGCCTTCAGATCCGGGATCAGGCTTTCATACATGGCCGCGCCGCAGGGGAAAAAGCGCGCATCCTGGTTTTCATACACAGGATACCCCGCCCGGGCCAAATAGCGCCCGATGGGCGCGGCATTGGGATAGCGCTCGTAGCAGCGCTGCTCCAGCACCGAATGGATCGGCAGCATTTCGGCGATCTCATGTTCGGCCCGGCGGAAGCGCCGGTTGAACCAGCTGAATTCCCGCTTGCTGCCCCAGAGAAAATACAAAAGATAGCCGCCGCCGGGCAGCAGGAAAATGATCAGCACCCAATTCAGCTTATAGCGGGGTTCTTTGGTGATCATCAGATAGATCAGCGGCAGGCTGCACAGCTGCATGACCAGGTAAAAATAGGCGGCGCTGCGCTGCAAAAACACCATGCCGGCCACAATCAGCGCGATCTCTAATCCCAGCACCACAATGACCGATCCGATCCGCAGGATCGAATTGACCAGGCCCATCAGTTTTTCGCCCATCCGCACGGCCAGCCACCTCCTTTCCCCGCTTACTTCCTTTTTATACTATCATTATATCGGCCCAAACCGCCCCTGTCAATTTACACCGTGGCCGGGCGGGCAGAACCGCAGCAAAAAAGGGCCGTGCCGCAGCACAGCCCCCTTTTCGCCCCCATGGGTTCTTTTTATCTGTTTTCCGCCCTCTGCTCCGGACTGCCGCAGCCACAGCCGCAGCAGCCCCCGCCGCCGTGCTCTTCACAGCGCCCGCAGCAGCCGCCGGACGAACAGCCAATGCACCGGACGCCCCGCCTTTTGGCCCGGATGATATAGGCCAGCGCGCCGCCCACGATCACCGCCACCACGGCGACAACGATCACATCTGTCATCTGTCAACACTCCTTCTCTTTACAGGATTACTTGCTCCCGCCCAGCGCATACTCAGCCGCCAGGCTCCGGTTGGTACGGTGGATCAGATAAGCGATCGCACCAGCAAAGCACAGCACCGCAACCAGGCCGGGCAGGAAACCCGCCCCCACGCTGCCGGTGGTGATCAGGGTGCCGATCTGGAACACCGCAAAGCCCACGGTGTATCCGACGCCCAGCTGCAAGCCGATGGCGCCGGCCAGCCATTTTCCGCTCTTCAGCTCCGCCCGCATAGCGCCGATGGCCGCAAAGCAGGGCGGCGTGAACAAATTAAACATCAGATACGCCAGGGCAGCCACCTTTGTAATGGCCACCACGGCGGCCACCTCCGCGCCGGCCCCTTCCAGCATGGCCAGCTCCTCGGTATCGATCAGGTTCTCCAGGCCCACAAAACAGACAGCCAGTGTGCCCACCACATTTTCTTTGGCAATGAAGCCCGTCACCGCAGCGGCGGCCAGCTGCCAAGACAGCACGCCCACAATGGGCACCAGCAAATAGGCAAAGGGATGGGCAACAGCCGCCAGGATGGACGCATCTGCCGTTTCCGCCACCTGCAGATTCCAGCTGAAGCTCTGCATCAGCTGCACCACAGTATTGCACACCAGGATAATGGTACCGGCCTTGACGATATAGGCCTTGCCCCGATCCAGCATGGACAGCACACCCAGCTTCAGGCTGGGAAATTTATACTGGGGCAGCTCGATGATGAAAAAGGATTTCCGCACCTTATAGCCGGTGATGGCGTTGATCAGCAGGGCGCACACCAAAATCAGCCCAATGCCCACAAAATACATCAGCGGCGCCACCCAGCCCGCGTTCGGGAAAAATGCACCCACAAACAGGGCGATCACCGGCATTTTCGCGCCGCAGGGCATAAAGGTAGCCAGCACCGCCGTGGAGCGGCGCTCGCGCTCATTGCGGATGGTGCGGCAGGCCATGATGGCGGGAATGCCGCAGCCCGTGCCGATGACAAAGGGAATCACGCTTTTGCCGGACAGGCCCACCTTTTTGAAAATGGGATCCAACACCACCGTGGCCCGGGCCATATAGCCGCAGTCCTCCAGCAGGGCGATCAGGAAATACATGACCATCACCAGCGGCAAAAAGCCGATCACGGCGCTGACGCCGCCGATGATGCCGTCCACCACCAGGGACTGCAGGAAGGGCGAGGCCTGGGCCATCCATCCCCCAACGATGCCCTGGAAGCTCTCCAGCAGCCCCACCAGCCAATCGGCAATGGGCGGGCCGATCCAGGTTTGGGAAATCTGAAACACCAGGAACATCACGCCGGCAAAAATCAGCAGACCGGACACGGGATGGGTCAGCACCGCATCCAACTGATCCTGGGAATTTTTGTCGCTGGTGCGCACTTTGCGCGTTTCCACCTGGCCGACGATCTGCCGGACAAATGCAAAGCGCTCCCGATCCGCCTGCTCCACCTGGCGTTTATCCGCCAGATCCACGCCGGTCTGCTCATAGGGCGCCTTCTGCGCCTGCCCATGCAATCCCACAGCGGCCCGCACCACGGCTTCCAGCCCCACAGCAGAGGTGGAAACCGTTTCGATCACCGGGCAGCCCAATTCCCGGGACAGGGCCGCCGGGTCGATCACCGTTCCCTTTTTTTCGTTGACGTCGCTTTTGTTCAGCGCCACCACCACGGGGATCCCCAACTCCAGCAGCTGCGTGGTGAAAAACAGGCTGCGGCTCAGGTTTGTGGCGTCCACAATATTGACGATCACATCGGGAGCTTCCTGCTTGACATAGCTGCTGGTGATGCTCTCCTCCGATGTGAAGGGCGACATGGAATAGGCCCCGGGCAGATCGACCGCGATCAGCGTATCCTCTCCGGCATAGGCCTTTTTGATGGGACTCTCCTTTTTTTCCACGGTAACGCCGGCCCAGTTGCCCACCTGCTCATTCCGGCCGGTCAGGGCGTTATACATGGTCGTTTTTCCACTGTTAGGATTGCCTGCAAATGCAATTCTCATAAACTGTACTCCTCTTCTGTTTCAATTCCTGCAAAACCGGTGTGCAGATGTTAGTCAAAGCAAACTACCCGACAAAAAACAACGGCAGGCCGCCGTCGTGGTTTTTTCAAACCACGATGGCCTCTGCCAGTTGATCGTCCATATTATATCTGCCGTCCTGAATGGATACGACACAGCTGTTTTTCCGCCGCGATACCACCGTGATCGGCGCACCGCTGTAACAGCCCAGGGAAAACAAAAACGCATCCAGCTCCGCATCATCGGTGGCAATGCTGCGCACCACATATTCTTTTCCTTCCTGTACCTGCGTCAGATTCATCTGCATTCCCTCCTTCAAAAAATTGTTATTTTCTTGACACAAAAGAGATTAGCACCAACTAACACCTCCGTCAACCCCTTTTCGTTAGTTTAGGCAAACTTTGGCAAAGTGGTGCAGAGACCCCTTCGGTTTCACGCAGCGGTTTGTGCAAACTAACAGCCCTGTTTCCGCCGGTGTTGCAATCCCGCGCCGGCGGGTGTATGCTAAAGGACGGAATTCATAACGGGAGCAGGTAAGAGATGAGATTTTTTCACGGACAAGTATCGGAATCATTGCGCCTGGGGCTGCTGCTGGCCATTGTGGGCGGCTTCCTGGAGGCCTATACATTTCTCAGCCGCGGCGGCGTTTTCGCCAACTGCGAAACCGGCAATATGGTGCTGCTGGCCCTGTATCTGGCTCAGGGCGACCTTTCCCGGGCCTTCACCTATTTCCCGCCCATCCTGGCCTTTTTTCTCGGCGTTCTGCTGACCAACAAGATCCGCCGCCTGGCGGCGCCCCATCCCAAGCTCCACTGGCGGCAAATCACCGTATTGTTTGAAGCGGCCTGCCTGGCAGTGGTGGCTTTCGTTCCCTATGGCCGCTTCGATGTGGTGGTCACCACCCTGGTTTCCTTCGCCTGCTCCATCCAGGTGCAGAGCTTCCGCAAGGTGCACGGCAGCGCCTACGCCACCACCATGTGCACCGGAAACCTGCGCAGCGCCGCCGATAACCTGTATGCCTATACCGCCCTGCACGACCGCGCCGCCGGAACGCGCTGCCGCAATTATCTGACCGTTGTCCTGGTATTCATGCTGGGCGCGGTGATCGGCGGCCTGACGACCCAGGTCTTTGCCGAAAAATCCGTACTGTTCTGCTGCATCCCCCTGCTGCTGGCCTTCCTCATGATGTTTCTGCATCCCGAAACCACTGGGCCGGCCTGAGCGCCCGCCTTTCCATTGCCTGGCAGCGGAAAAGACGCTATAACTATAAGGTATGAAAGCAAAGGAGTATTTCACCATGAATACAGTTTCTGTGCGCGGCGTCGAAATCGGCGCCGGCCGACCGAAAATCGCAGTATCCATCACCGGCGCCACCCAAGACGCCATCCTGGCCCAGGCCCGGGCCCTGCGCGCCCTGCCCGTAGATGTGGCAGAATGGCGCATGGATTGGTTTGACCGGGTGGAAGAGGGCGCCGCTGTGCAGCAATGCCTGGCCGCCCTGCGCGCCGCCCTGGGCGACCTGCCCCTGCTGGCCACCTTCCGCACAGACCGGGAGGGCGGACAGCGCCATCTGCCCACGGAGCACTATATCGCGCTGAATGAATTTGTGGCTGCCTCCGGCCAGGCCGATCTGCTGGATGTGGAATTGTTCTCCGGCCACGAATCGGTGCAGCGCCTGGTGGCCGCCGCCCACAGCGCCAACATGGCTGTGATCCTCTCCAGCCACGACTTTGAAAAAACGCCGCCAAAAGCAGAACTGGTCAGCCGCCTGTGCCGGATGCAGGAGCTGGGCGGCGATCTTCTGAAGCTGGCCGTGATGCCCCGCAGCCGCAGCGATGTGCTCACCCTGCTGCAGGCCACGGAAGAAATGTACACCTGCCACGCCACCCAGCCCCTGATCACCATGAGCATGGGCCGCCTCGGCATGATCACCCGGGTGTGCGGCGAGACCTTCGGCTCCGCCATGACCTTCGGTTCCGCCCTCCGCAGCTCTGCCCCGGGGCAGCTTCCGGTGGAAAAACTGGATCAACTGCTGTCACTGCTGTCAGCAGCGCCCCTGTAACAGCCTGCCAAGCGGCGGGCCGGAGGAGAGTCTCCGGCCCGCCGCTTTTTCCCGGGCCCTCAATCTTCCACCTTATTTTTCCAGTTTTACTTTCCGTTTTTTTAACATTTTTCGTTTTTGATCCCCTTCTTTTTTTTATTTTTTTCCGTTTTCATAAGTTTTCGACATTGTCCACATAGTTATCCACATGTCATTTTTCCAGTTCTCGACCGGATTCGCTTTTGACAAGGCGGCAGCAATATGCTATGTTGATAGAGAAAGGGGGTCCTGTTTATGAAACACCGTTTTCTTCTGCTTTGCGCACTGGCCCTGCTGGCTGTGAGCCTTACCGCCTGCGGCGGCCCCGCTCCCGCGGAATCTGTTTCCATTTCCTCCTCCGCCGCCGAAACCGGCCCGGAGAACAGCCCTATTCCCGCCGATGGCCAGAACCACCGCCAGGAATGGCAGGAATACGGCCGGTTGGAACGGCTGCGCCTGGAGATCCCCGCCGATGCGCCGGTGGCTGTCCGGGCCGCCAGCTTCACCATCTCCCGCCAGGAAATCGAAGCCCTGGCCAGTGAATACGCCCTGTTCAACGACAGCCAGGGCGACGCAGCCTATCAAAAGGCCCAGGATGCCCTGATCCGGAAATACGCCATCTATGCCCACGCCCTGACCCAGGGATTTGAAGCCGAAGAGACCGCGCTGGACGCGCTGATTTCCGATATCCGGGATCCCGATTCCATGAATCCCGCCGATCTCGCCGCCTTTCTGGAGGGATTCGGCACCGATGAAGAGGGCTATTGGGCCCTGTATCGGGAGGATCTGCGGGTGCTGCAAACTTCCGCCCTGTTCCGCGAATCCTGCCAGGCCGCATATACGGACTCTGCCGTCCCCTTTGAAACCTACTACGAAGATCTGGTGGCCTCGCTGATCGCAGCGGAAAATGTGCAGCTGCCGGCCTGAGCGCCCAGCGCGCATACCACCCGGCGGCACAGCGTAAAAAAATATGCCCCGAATCTGCTTTGCAGATTCGGGGCTTGTTCTTTTTCCTTTGCGCCGGGTTACATGGCAGACAGCGCCGCCTCGTCGGCCACCAGGGTGAAGTCCTGGTGCAGCTGGAGGATGGACGCCGGCACATGGGGCGTGATCGGGCCGCAGAACGCCTGCTTTACGATCTCCGCCTTGCCCGCGCCGCTGACCACCATGACCACCCGCCGGGCCTGCATGATGTCCCGGATGCCCATGGTATAGGCATAGCGGGGCACATCCTCTTCCTTCTCAAAGAAGCGCTTATTGGCCTGGATGGTGGCGTCGGTCAGGGCCACCTTATGGGTGCCCTTGGGGAAATCGTCATCGGGTTCGTTGAATCCGATGTGGCCGTTGGGGCCCAGGCCCAGCAACTGCAGGTCAATGCCGCCATAGCTCTGGATCAGAGCATCGTACCGGGCGCACTCCTCCTCGGCGTTCGGGTTCACGCCGCAGGGCACATTGGTGTTGTCCAGATCAATGTTGATATGATCGAACAAATTGTGGCGCATGAAATACACATAGCTCTGATCGCTGCTCAGATCCAGGCCCACATATTCATCCAGATTCACGCTTTTGACCCGACTGAAATCCACATCTCCCTTCTTGTACCCCTCGATCAGCTGCTGATAGGTGCCGATGGGGCTGGAACCGGTGGCCAGGCCCAGCACGCTGTCCGGCTTCAGAATGACCTGGGCCGAAATCAGATTTGCCGCCTGGCGGCTCATATGGTCATAATCTTTTGCGGCAATAATTCTCATAAGAACGCTCCTTTTTCCTTCTTGATTCACGATGCATCCGTGCATCCGTTTTTCATCTGCGCAGGCTTTCGCTTTGCGCTTCCGGGCTTCTCATGCCCCCGTATACCCCTTGGGGTTTTTGCTCTGCCAGTGGAAGCTGTCGCGGCACATATCCTCCAGGGTGCGCTCCGCCTTCCACCCCAGCACTTCCGCGCTCTTTTGAGGATCTGCATAGCAGGTGGGCAGATCCCCGGGGCGGCGGGGCGTGATTTCATAGGGAACGGAAATACCGTTGGCCTTCTCAAAGGCGTGCACCATATCCAGCACGCTGTAACCGGTACCGGTACCCAGGTTGAACACTTCTGTGCCGGTGTGGCTCATCAGATAATCGATGGCCGCCACATGGCCCCGGGCCAGATCCACCACATGGATATAATCCCGCACACCGGTGCCGTCGGGCGTGGGATAATCGTCACCGAAAACGGACAGGTGATCCAGCCGGCCCACGGCCACCTGGGAAATATAGGGCATCAAATTGTTGGGAATGTCCTTGGGATCTTCGCCGATGGTGCCGCTTTCATGGGCGCCCACGGGGTTGAAGTAGCGCAGCAGCACCACGCTCCAGGCGCTGTCTGCCTTGGTCAGATCCCGCAGGATCTGCTCGCCCACATACTTGGTCCAGCCATAAGGGTTGGTGCAGTTCCCGGTTTTGGAGTTCTCGGTCAGGGGCATCTCGTTGTCACCGGAATACACGGTGGCCGAAGAGGAGAAAATCATGCGCTTGACGCCGAACCGCTCCATCACGCGGCACAGTGTAATGGTGGAATTCAAATTGTTATCATAATACAGCATGGGTTTGGCCACGCTTTCGCCCACGGCCTTCAGCCCGGCAAAGTGGATCACTGCGTCGATCTTGTGGGCTTCAAACACGGCGGAAAGCTTTTCTTCATCCCGCACATCCAGCTCATAAAACGCCGGGCGCTTTCCCGTAATGGCCTCCACCCGGTTCAGCGCCTCAGGATTGGAGTTAACCAGGTTATCGACGATGACCACGTCCTCTCCCCGGTTCAGCAATTCCACGCAGGTATGGCTGCCGATATAGCCCATACCGCCCGTTACCAAAATTGTCATCTTGCAACAGCCTCCTCTTTCACGATCTGCACCATTTCTTCCCAGTGTTTCTCCATTTCGGCAACCAGCCTGAACTGGGTGCGGCAGCGGATCAGATTATGGGCGTCACGGTGCGCAGCAAAGTAATGATCGCCATCCAGATAGTCCGTCAGAAACCGAAGGCCGCATTCCAGGGCCATGGTCTTGGCTCCCACGGGGAGCATCTCGATCTCCTGCTCCGTCAGCTCCGGGCAGCTCTCCAGGAAGCCCCGGGTATAACCCCGAAACAGCTCCAGATCAACCGTCACCTTGTCGAGATCCGTTTCATCCACGGCGGCGGTGGATGCGCCAAAGCGGATGGCGTCGCCGAAATCATAGGCGCTCAGGCCGGGCATGACCGTATCCAGGTCGATCACGCACAGGGCCTTGCGGGTCTTTTCATCCAGGATCACATTGTTCAGCTTGGTGTCGTTATGGGTCACCCGCAGGGGCAGCGCACCGCTTTCCCGCAGGCGCTGCAAGGTGCCAGCCTCGTCCTCCCGGGCCAGCGCGAAGGCAATCTCCTCCCCGGCGTCCTCTGCCCGGCCCTTGGGATCCTTCTCTAATGTCTCATGGAAAATGCGGTAGCGATCCACGGTGTTGTGGAAATTGGGCAGGGGTTCGCGCAGGGTCTCCGCCGGGAACTGGGACATCAGCCGCTGGAACGCGCCAAAGGCCACTCCGCTTTCATAGAAATCCCGGGGCGTTTCCGGGGCCTCCAGGCAAATGCCCCCCTCCACAAAGTCGTAAACCCGGTAGCTGCCGGTGGCGTCGCGGTAATAGCTTTTGCCCTCCAGGTCGCGCACCAGGCCCATGGTGTGGATCGAGCCGCCGGCATGGGCCGCGGCAAAGGCGGTCACCGCCTCGATATTGCCCATCAAAAGCTCCGGATCAAAAATATCGCTGATGCGCTGCAGGATATAACGGCGGCCGGTGGTGGTCACCACCAGATAGGTGGTGTTGATATGGCCGCAGCCATAGCGCTCGATGGAAAAGGGCGCCCCCTCCAGCGGGAAATGATAGGCTGCGGCAGGCTCCATCCACAGCTCCCCGGGATAAACCTTCCGGGCCTTCAGTTCTTCAATGGCATCCACCACCGACTGCAGATCCTCGGAATAGGTCACGCCGTGCCACACATCCTTGGTGGGCAGCACCCGGATGGTACACAGCCCCTGCTGCAGCTGGCCATTGGCCACAGAGGGCAGAAAATATTCGCACTTGAGGGGATTTTTCGGCAGGTTTTCCTCCAAAAACGCGGGGAACCCCTTCACGAATTCTTCCAGCAGCTCATGCTGAAAGCCCCACAGGTTCATGGAAACGATCGTATCGCCGGGCAAATCCACATACTGCTCCCCATCCTCGGTATAGGCCGCATCTTCGCCCCGCTTTTCAATATGGGTGCGCTCCGTCACTTCCTGCAAAAAGCCGTCCTTCACTGTGCATACGCCGCGGGAAACAGACCCGTTATCAGTGACCGTATTGCGCACCAGATAGCCCACCATGGCATGCTCATTGGGCTGATGCTCTTCTTTCAGGAAGTTGAAGATGGTCGTCATGGCGTTGGCGCCATAATAGTCATCCGCATTCAGCACCGCAAAGGGGCCGTCGATGGCGTCCTTGGCGCAGGCAATGGCATGGGCCGTGCCCCAGGGCTTTGTCCGGCCTTCCGGCACAGAGAAGCCTTCCGGCAGTTTATCCAGCTCTTGAAACACGTATCTCACATCAAAATACCGCTCCATGCGATGGCCGACCGCTTCCTTAAAGTCCGCCTCGATCTCGTGCTTGATGATAAATACCACCTTGCGGAAGCCCGCCTTCCAGGCGTCATACAGGGAATAATCGATCATAATATGCCCTTTTTTGTCAACAGGGGTGATCTGTTTCAGCCCCCCAAAGCGGGACCCCATGCCCGCAGACATAATGACCAATACAGGTTCTTTCATACGTTAATAACTCCTTACTATAAAACAATCATCCGGCGATCATTAAAACCAATGCGTCTTTTTTCATTGTATCGGGTTCGCCTTTTGCTGTCAATCAAAAGAGCGGCCTTTTGCAGACATGTTCCGGTTGTTCCAACCGTATCTGGGGCTGCTTGTGCGGTCAAGCGCCAGAGATCCGTGGTGCCACGCGGGCGTTCCTATGCTGATACAAAAAATGTCAGTGCTTCTGCACCTATGTCTGAGCAAAGAAAGATAGACGCGTTTTGCGCAGAGATGCATGCACTTATTCAATTTTAATACCAACGCCGTCTTTCTTATACGTTCATAGTATCTTTTATGATAAAATCAAAGCAAATAATTATATGGTTGGGATAGATCATTTAGGAGGGATTGCTTATGGAACTTTCAGAAACGCAGCATGTTCCTCATACTTCCACCCCCGGAAGACTCAAAATATTCTTCGGATACGCAGCGGGGGTCGGCAAA
>CALDMR010000202.1 GCA_937915065.1 uncultured Clostridia bacterium | reverse complement strand
CGGAGAAGCGGGAGATAAAGTCCTGCAATTCCTTGATCTTCTCCTCGTTGCGCTTGTTCTGGTTGCGCACCAGCTGCTGCACCAGCTGGGAGGATTCATACCAGAAGTCATAGTTGCCCACATACATCTTGATCTTGCCGTAGTCGATATCCACAATGTGGGTGCAGATGGTGTTGAGGAAGTGGCGGTCGTGGGATACGACGATCACGGTGCCGGGGAAGTCCAGCAGGAAGTCCTCCAGCCAGTTGGTGGCGGCGATGTCCAGGTTATTGGTGGGCTCGTCCATCATCAGGATATCGGGATTGCCGAACAGTGCCTGGGCCAGCAATACCTTCACTTTCAGGCGGGGGTCCATATCGGCCATCTGCGTTTGGTGCAGCTCCACGCCCACGCCCAGGCCCTGCAGGATGCGGCTGGCGTCGCTTTCGGCTTCCCAGCCGCCCAGCTCTGCGTATTCTTCTTCCAGTTCACAGGCGCGCACGCCGTCTTCGTCGGTCATTTCCTCTTTGGCATAGATGGCGTCTTTTTCCTTGCCGATCTCATAGAGCCGGGCGTTGCCCATGATGACGGTATCCATGACGCTGTATGCGTCGTAGGCGTTCTGATCCTGCTTGAGGATGGACATGCGGGTGTTGGGCAGGATATTCACCTCGCCGGAGGTGGGCTCCAGCACGCCGGAGAGGAGCTTCAGAAAGGTGGATTTTCCGGCGCCGTTGGCGCCGATAATGCCGTAGCAGTTGCCCCGGGTGAACTGCAGATCCACATGGGAAAACAGGGGGCTGCCGGAATAATTCAGACTCAGGTCTGTTACAGTGATCATCGGGTAAAAACTCCTTTAAGTCCATATCAATACAAGTTTATTCTATCATATAAATCCCGGGCTGCCAAGGGGGAAAGAGCCTGCTTGGAGAAAGTAAGGAGGAAGGGGCTGTGAATGTGCGGGGGGAATTGACGGTTTTCCCAAAAAGCAGAAGAATTATTAGGCGGAGTGTGCTAATGAAAAGCCAGGACGGCAAGGGATTATCAAAATTTTCACACAGTGGAAGAAGAATCTTTGTGAAAAGCAAAACTATCCTTGCCAATGGGGGAAAAACTGTGCTATGTTGGCAGTGTCAAAAGTGTCCCCGCTGCGGGGCGGTTTTGATACCGTTTATCAAAACCTGCTGCATCCTGTTATTGGGATGCGCACTATGGAAAAGGAGCTGTTTTTATATGAAAATCCATGGGATCGAATTGCAGGATCGGTATCAGTTGTTGATCGGCGGCCAGTGGCGCGATGCCTCTGACGGCGCTGTGTTCCAGAGCAAATGTCCGGCGGATGGCACTGCCCTGGCGCGGTGTGCTCAGGCCACCCGCGAAGATGTGGATGATGCGGTCAAGGCTGCGTGGGAAGCCTTTCGCACTTGGAAGCATGTGCCTGTAAATGAGCGGGCTGCGATCCTGAACCGTATTGCCGATATTATTGATGAGAACAAGGAATTCCTGGCGATGGTGGAATCCCTGGACAACGGTAAACCCATCCGCGAGACCCTGGCGGTGGATATTCCCTTGTCGGCCCAGCATTTCCGCTATTTTGCCGGATGCATTATGGCAGACGAGGGTAGTGCCAATATGCTGGGTACCGATACTATGAGCTTGATCCTGCGAGAACCTATCGGTGTTGTCGGGCAGATTGTTCCCTGGAATTTCCCCTTCCTGATGGCGGCTTGGAAATTGGCGCCGGTGTTGGCCAGCGGTTGCTGCACTGTATTCAAGCCTTCCAGTACCACATCTTTGAGCGTGCTGGAGCTGGCCCGACTGATTCAAGATGTTATTCCCGCCGGAGTGTTCAATGTGATTACTGGCAGCGGTGGAAAATCTGGTCAGTATATGCTGGAACATCCGGGGTTCCGCAAGCTGGCATTCACTGGTTCCACAGAAGTGGGGCGCGACGTGGCATTGGCGGCGGCACAAAAGCTGATCCCTGCCACGCTGGAACTGGGCGGAAAATCTGCCAATATCTTTTTTGATGACTGCAAATGGGAGATGGCTATGGATGGTTTGCAGATGGGCATCCTGTTCAATCAGGGCCAGGTCTGCTGCGCCGGCTCCCGGGTGTTTGTGCAGGAAGGCATTTATGATAAGTTTGTAGAAGAGGCAGTCAAGCGCTTCAACGCCGTTAAAGTGGGGCCCTCCTGGGATCCTGAAACCCAGATGGGCGCGCAGATCGACGAAGGCCAGCTGAAGAAGATCCTGGAATATGTGGAGATTGGAAAGCAGGAAGGCGCCACTGTAGCCTGCGGCGGCGTGCGGGCAGAGGAAGGCGAGCTGGCCAAAGGCTGCTTTATGCGGCCGACGCTGCTGACGAATGTGACCAACGATATGCGCGTGGCCCAGGAGGAAATTTTTGGGCCGGTGGCGGTGATCATTAAGTTCAAGGATGAGGAAGATGTGATCGCTATGGCTAATGACAGCGTATATGGTTTGGGCGGTGCGGTATGGACCCGGGACATCAACCGTGCGCTCCGTGTGGCGCGGGCTGTGGAAACGGGACGCATGTGGATCAACACCTATAACGCGATTCCGGAGGGTGCGCCCTTCGGCGGTTATAAGGAATCCGGCATTGGACGCGAGACCCACAAAGTTATGCTGGAACACTATACGCAGATGAAGAATATCATGATTAATCTGAGCGAAGAGCCGACGGGCTTTTATCCCGCGCCGTAAGGGCGGCAAAAGGCTGGAAACGGCAGGAACGAATACACTGGAACAAGCGGTGGATGCATAGCGTCTGCCGCTTGTTTTCTGTCGTCCATTCAACGGATAGGACAGAACTGCCAATAAATTTTATATTCTGTTGCAAAAAGACTTGCGCTTTTGCCCCAAGTCCGCTAATCTATAATGTAATTATACTGCCGCATCTTTTGCTGTGACGCGGCAGAAAAAGGAGCGCTTGACTATGTATGAAACGATGATGGATTCCATCGGATTAGTTGCCAAGACGGATGCTGAGCTGGCCGCGGCCATGGACCGCGAACTGACCCGCCAGCGCCAGAATATTGAATTGATCGCCAGTGAAAATATCGTCAGCCCCGCGGTGATGGCTGCCATGGGCAGCGTGCTGACCAACAAGTATGCCGAGGGCTATCCCGGCCACCGGTATTACGGCGGCTGCATGTATGTGGATGAAGTGGAGCAGTTGGCAATCGACCGGGCCTGCGCCCTGTTCGGCGCCAAGTATGCCAATGTGCAGCCCCACTCCGGGGCCCAGGCCAATCTCGCGGTGTATTTTGCCCTGCTGGAGCCGGGGGACACGGTGATGGGTATGGATCTGTCCCAGGGCGGACACCTGACCCACGGAAGTCCTGTGAACATGTCGGGCAAGTATTTCCGCTTTGTATCCTACGGTGTGAATGACGACGGGTACATTGATTATGAAGCTGTGCGCCGCCAGGCCGAAGAGATTCGCCCGAAGATGATCGTGGCGGGCGCTTCTGCTTATCCCCGGGCCATCAAGTTTGATATCCTGGCGGATATTGCCCACAGCGTGGGCGCTTATCTGATGGTGGATATGGCTCACATTGCAGGCCTGGTGGCAGGCGGCTGCCATCAGAACCCGGTGCCCTATGCCGATGTGACCACGACCACCACCCATAAAACGCTGCGCGGCCCCCGGGGCGGCCTGATCCTGACCAACGACGAGGAGCTGTCCAAAAAGATCAACAAGGCCATTTTCCCCGGCACCCAGGGCGGCCCGCTGGAGCATGTGATCGCGGCCAAGGCGGTGTGCTTTGGAGAGGCGCTGAAGCCGGAGTTCAAGGAATATGCCCAGCGCATTGTGGAAAATGCCAATGTGCTGGCCGATGCCCTGATGGCCCGGGGCATTCAGCTGGTTTCCGGCGGTACGGACAATCATTTGATGCTGATCGATCTGAACGACAGCGAAGTGACGGGCAAGGAGCTGGAGCACCGGTTGGACGAAGTGCATATCACGGCCAACAAAAATACCGTGCCCGGCGAAAAGCGCAGCCCCTTTGTCACCTCCGGCGTCCGCCTGGGCACCCCTGCGGTGACCACCCGCGGCTTCGGGCCCGGCGAAATGGAAGAAATTGCGGATTGCATTGCAGACTGCCTGTTTGATTTTGAAGGCAAGAAGGAAGAGATCCTGCATCGCGTGGCGGCGCTGAACAAGCGCTTCCCGCTGTATGAATGACCAACCGGGGGCGTGCGCGGCGGCGCACGCCCCCTTTGAGCAAAGGAGCGAATGTATGCTGCCGATTTCAGCGGGGATCCTGGCGGGGGGACAAAGCGTTCGGATGGGGCGGGACAAAACCCGCCTGTCCCATGGCGGGCAAACCTTTGTGGAACATCTGGCCAAAGAGCTCGATGGGTTTGACGAGATTCTGTTATCTGTCCGCCGGGCGGCGGATTGGCCGGCGGCGCCCTGGGCCCTGGTGGAAGATGAGCTGAAGGAATTTGGGCCGGTGGAGGGGATCTATCAGCTGCTGCGCCGGGCCCGCAACCCCCATGTGCTGGTGGTGGCGGCGGATCTGCAGCGCTTGAGCGGCGCGTTTTTGCAGACTTTTGCGGCGGAACTGGGGCCGGAGGACCGGTGCCTGGTGCTGCGCAGCGGAGGATTGCTGGAGCCTCTGTGTAGTATTTATCACCGGGAGGCCCTGCCGCGGCTGGAGCAGATGCGCCGGGAGGGAAAACGGCGGCCCCGGGCCCTGTTTGACGCGGTGCCTACCCGGTATGTGGATTTGGAGCGCCTGGGATGGGATTCAAAAGTAGTGGCCAATGTCAATACGGAGCAGGACTATGAAGCGCTGCTGCGCGAGCCGTGAAGGAATATAGCAAAATGCCAAAACAAGGGAGCTTGTTTTGGCATTTTTATTATGCCTTGGCAGATTCGTAAAAAGAGAAGAAACAAACCCGGGCAGATTGCTGAAAAATAGATATAGGGCCCGATATATTGTGAAAAAATTGGCAGAAATGCGCTGGCAAAAAACTTGTGCTTTGGGGGAAATGGGCGTAAAATAAAACTATTACGGATCAAAACGGGAGGAGAGGAAAAGGATGCTGCACGCAACGATCAACGGAGTCGCGGTGGAGGTAAAAGAGGGCGCCACCATTCTCCAAGCCGCGCAGAAGTATGGGATCGAGATCCCGACGCTGTGCTATATGAAGGATCTGGACCCGGAGGGGTCCTGCCGGATCTGTATGGTGGAGGTGGAAGGTGCGCCCAAGCTGGTGACGGCCTGTTCCACGCCGCTGACGGAGGGCAGCGTGATCCACACGGAAAGCGAAAAGGTGATCAAGTCCCGCCGCATGACGCTGAATCTTTTGCTGAGCATCATCATGTGAATTGTCTGGTGTGCGGCAAGGCTGGCGCCTGCAAGCTTCAGGATCTGTGCTACCGCTATGGGGTGGAAACCACTTCCTTTCCCGGGGATGTGTTTGACAAACCCGTGGACGATACCAATGAATTTTTTACTTATGATCCCAACAAGTGCATTCTTTGCCACCGCTGCGTCAACACCTGCCAAAAGCTGACGGGGCGGGGAACCATCGGGGTCAATAACCGGGGCTTCCGCGCCGCTATGGGCACGCCCTTTGGCCAGCTTTGGAAAGATACCAACTGTGAGCGCTGCGGCAACTGCGTGCAGGCCTGCCCTACCGGAGCGCTGCAGATGAAGCGCCGCCGGAAATACCGGCCCTGGGAAATCGAAAAAAAGGTGCTGACGACCTGCCCCCACTGCGCCACGGGCTGCCAGTATTATCTGCTGGTGAAGGACGGAAAGATCGTGGATACCGAGGCTTACGACGGGCCGTCCAACAAGGGGGTGCTGTGCGTGAAGGGCCGCAGCGGCAGCTTTGATTTTGTCCATTCTCCGGAACGGTTGACCGATCCGCTGATCCGGGATCGGGCCACCGGGCAGTTCCGCAAGGCGTCCTGGGACGAGGCGCTGGACTTGGTGGCTTCAAAATTTATGGAGATCAAAAAACAGTACGGCGCCAAAGCCCTGGCCGGTTTTGCCTGCTCCCGCAGCCCCAACGAAGATGTGTATATGGTGCAGAAAATGGTGCGCACCTGCTTTGGCAGCAACAATACCGATAACTGTGCCCGGGTGTGCCACAGCGCTTCTGTGGCGGGCCTGGCCATGACTTTGGGCTCCGGAGCCATGACCAATCCCATTGCCGATATCACCACCGATGTGGATGTGATTTTGCTGGTGGGTTCCAATCCGGAAGAGGCGCATCCCGTGGTGGGTATGCAGATCCGCCGGGCAGTGGCGGCCGGTGCAAAGCTGATCGTGGTGGATCCCCGGGACATCGGCCTGGCAAAGCACGCCGCTGTGCACCTGAAGCTGAAACCCGGCACCAATGTGGCCTTTGCCAACGGCATGATGAATGTGTTTATCACGGAGCACCTGATCGACGAAGCCTTTATTGCGGAGCGGACCGAAGGGTTTGAGGAGCTGAAAGAGATCGTGCTCCGCTATCCGCCGGAGCGGGTGGCGGAGATCTGCCATATCGACGCAGAGGAGCTGCGCGCCGCCGCGCGGATGTATGCCAAGGCCCGGAAAGCGCCCATTATTTACTGCCTGGGCGTGACGGAGCACTCCACCGGTACGGAGGGCGTGATGAGCATGTCCAACATGGCGATGATGGTGGGCAAGCTGGGCCGGGAGGGCTGCGGCGTCAATCCCCTGCGGGGCCAGAATAATGTGCAGGGTGCCTGCGATATGGGCGCGATGCCCAATAAATTTCCCGGCTATCAGGATGTGACGAACGATGAGGTGCGCCGGAAGTTTGAACAGGCATGGGGCGTGCCCCTGGATGGAGAGATCGGCCTTCATGCCACAGAGGTGTTTCCCGCTGCCATTGAGAAAAAAGTGCGGGGACTGTACATCTATGGCGAAGATCCCATTGTGACCGATCCGGATACAAGCCATATCATCAAAGCCCTGGAAAGTCTGGACTTTTTTGTGGTGCAGGAGTTGTTTATGACGGAAACGGCGAGATACGCCGATGTGGTGCTGCCCGGCTGTTCCTATGCAGAGAAGGAGGGAACCTTCTCCAATACGGAGCGGCGGGTGCAGCGGGTGCGTAAAGCGGTCACGCTGCCGGGCAATATGCGCCTGGATACGGATATTATTATCGATCTGATGAACCGTATGGGGTATCCGCAGAAACAGATGACTGCGGCGGAGATCATGGATGAGATCGCATCCCTGACGCCGTCCTTCGGCGGCATCAGCCATGCCCGGCTGGACAGTGCAGAGGTGGGCGGCCGCGGTTTGCAGTGGCCCTGCCCGTCGGCGGATCATCCCGGCACACCGATTATGCATGTGGGCAAGTTTACCCGGGGCCTGGGCTGGCTGTATCCGGCGGAGTATATCCCCTCGGCAGAACTGCCGGATGAGGAGTACCCCACAATTCTGATGACTGGCCGTATCCTGTATCACTACACGACTCGCGCCATGACCGGCAAGACGCCGGAGTTGATGGCGATCGAAGGCAAATCCTTCATTGAAATGAACGAGCGGGACGCTGCGGAATTGGGGATCGCCGATGGTGACCGGGTGCGGGTCTCCTCCCGCCGGGGGCAGATTGAAACAACGGCCCGGGTGGGTAAAAAGTGTTCTCCCGGCGAAAGCTGGATGCCCTTCCACTTCCCGGACGGCAACTGTAACTGGCTGACCAACGCAGCACTGGATCGCTATGCACGCATTCCCGAATATAAAGTCTGTGCCGTGCGCATTGAAAAATGCTAAAGGGATCGGAGAATCGGCAGAATAAATAATAAGCACCCGCTGTCTCCAGAAAAGATGGAGACAGCGGGTGCTGTTGTATTGTCATGAAATCGGTTGGTTTTGATTGAAGCGATATGTTTCGCCCCAGGCGGCCATGGCGTCCAGGATGGGGCGGAGGCTGTAGCCCAGGTCGGTCAGCGTGTATTCCACGCGGGGCGGAACCTCGGCATATACCGTGCGGCGGAGCAGACCGCATTGTTCCATGGAACGCAAATTGGTGGTCAGCACTTTCTGGCTGATACCGGAAACGCTTTTCTTTAGTACGCCGAAGCGCTTGGTGCCACTCAGCAGATCCCGCAGGATCAGTACTTTCCAGCGGTTGCCGAGCATTGTCAGCGTGATTTCCACGGGGCACGCCGGCAGAGGGAGAGCAGATGTGTTCATGGTCTCACCCCTCCTGTCCTGTAATGAGTTCGCGGACAAAATCGTCTGCAGGATGGGCCTTGATTTGGGTGGGCGTATCAAGCTGGGCGATGCGGCCCATCTCCATCACCAGCACCCGGCTGCCCAGGCAAAGGGCTTCTTTGATGTCGTGGGTTACGAAAATAACAGTGATCCCCAACTCTTTTTGCAGACGGGAGATCTCCTTCTGCAAACTGCGGCGGGTGATCTCGTCCACGGCGCCGAAGGGTTCGTCCATCAACAGAATGCGGGCTTCTCCTGCCAGCGCGCGGGCAATACCCACGCGCTGCTGCTGGCCGCCGGATAATTCCCGGGGATAGCGGCTGGCCAGGGCGGGATCCAGCCCTACCACCTGCAGCAGCTGCGCCACCTGAGCGGCGGCCTCGTCTTTGGTCCAGCTCTTGGACAGAGAGGGGACATAGGCGATGTTTTTTGCCACCGTCATATGGGGGAAGAGGCCCACGCCCTGAATGACATACCCGATGCCGCGGCGCAGAGCAATCAGATCTGTTTCTGCCACATTTTTGCCGGAAACAAATACCTGGCCCTCATCGGGCGTCAGCAGACCGTTGATCAGGCGCAGAACGGTGGTTTTACCGCAGCCGGAGCGGCCAATTATGGTCAAAAATTCACCCTGCTCTACAGTCAAACTGAAATCTTGCAGAGCGGTATAAGTACCGTAGCGCTTGGTGACACGTTCAAAACGAATACATGCATCCATAGTGGGATTCCTTTCCCGTGGAGAAATTATGCCTCTAAAATGCCTTTTTCTACCAGGAAGTCATGGGCCACGGCGGCCTCGTCCTGCTCTTCTACTTCGACCAGATAATTCAGCTGAGACATTTCGCTGTCGGACAGCAGGCCATCCATCAGCAGCAGAGCATCTTCCAGACCGGGATAGGCGGCCAGGGTGTCCTCGCGGACTACAGTGGAGCAGAAGTAGTTTACCTGTAGGTGCTTGTCATCTTCCAGCACTACTACATCCTGGGCGCTCAGCTGGGCGTCGGTGGTGAAGCCGTTCATTACATCAATATCGCCGTTTTCCAGGGCGGCATATTTCACGCCGATGTCGATGCCCTTGGTGTCCTTGAAGTTGTAGCCGTAGGTTTCACACAGCATAGGGTAGCCGTCGGCGCGCTCAATATAATCGGGATTACCGCCGAAGATCAGCTGATCGGCCACTGCAGCCAGATCGGAGCAGGTCTTCAGGTTGTGTTCCCGGGCCACATCGCCACGGACAGTCAGACAGAAGGTGTTGTTAAAGCCGTACTGGCCCACCCAGGTCATGCCCAAGCTATCGTGGTATTCCTGCAACAGGGCATCCCAGATTTCTTCGTCAGAAACACCGGTGGCATCATGCCCCAGTACCATTACATAACCGCTGGAGGTATATTCGGGATAGAGGTCGAACTCGCCGCTTTCCATGGCGGGCATAATATTGTTGGTGCCGCCGGCGATGCCCTCGGTTACCTCACAGGAGTAGTCCGTTTTATCCTCGATGATCTGCTTGAGCATTTCTCCAAGAATGTACTGTTCGGTCATGGGCTTGGTGGCAATCTGGATGGGCTCGGTGTTTGTGCCGGGATCTTCTCCGGAAGAGGGGGTGGGCTTGTTGCTGCTGCAGGCGGCCAGGGACAGGATCATGCCGGCAGCGGCGGTCAGTGCCAGAAAACGCTTGTAGTTTTTCATCAGTTCATTCTCCATTTCTTTTTGATAGATTTTTCCAACAGGCTGAGACTGTAATCACAGGCCAGCGCGAGAAGCACCAGCAATAACCCTCCTGCGAAGGTCATGGCAGTGTTGTACATGGTGATGCCGCGGAAGATGGCTTCGCCCAAGCCGCCGCCGCCGATAAAAGCGGCAATGCTGCCGGTGGCGATGGACATGACCACCAATGTGCGTAGCCCGGCGATAATCACGCTCATGGCCAGGGGGAGCTTGACCCGCAGAAGCAGTTGCCGCCGGGTGCTGCCCATGCCCACGGCGGCATCGATCAGATCTTTGTCGATGGTGGTGATGCCGGTATAGGTGTTGCGCACCATGGGCATCAGGCCGTAGAGCACAATGGCGAGGATGGCGTTTTTCTCGCCAATGCCCACCAGGGGGATCAGCAGGGCGATTAAGGCAATGGCGGGAATGGTGTAAAACACATTGCACACGGCGATAATGGGTTCTGCAAATCGGCGGTGCTCGGAAATCAGAATGCCCAGCAGCAATCCGATGGAGCCGGCCAGGGCGATGGAGATCAGGGAAATGCGAAGCTGTTCGCCCAGCAGCTCTAAAAACCAGGGCCAGCGCTCTAGATAAATTTGAATGACCTTCGAAAGAAATTCCATCTTCCGTTCTCCTTTGGGGATAACTTGATTTTACAGGCGATGCGCGGCGGAACGCTGCTTTTTGCCTGTGCAGTAAAAAGGGGAACGCGCAGAATTGCGCCATAGTTTCCAAAACACACTATAACGCATTCGACAGGGTTTTACAACAATATATTTTTTGCCGCAGCCAGGAAAAAGCCGCCGCAGGATCAGAGCCTGCGGCGGTGAAAAAAGTGAAATTAAGCGGCGATAAAATTGAGGATGTCTTGGGCGCATTGTTCGGGGATTTCCCACTGGATATTGTGACCAATGCCGTCGTAGACAATGTATTCCGAATCAGGAAGATAGCCAAGCAGGGTTTCCTGAGCGGCGTCGTCAAAAAAGCCGTCCAGCGTACCATGCATAATCAGAGTTGGAATGTCATAGCTGTCGATGTAAGGATAGAAGCTGGTCATATCAACTGCAGCTGCGCCTGCACAGATGCAGCGCCACGCATTTACATCCAGATTCTGGGATTCGGCCATTTCACGCTGGAGAAAATCCTCATCTACAGGATTGGGGTTGCTGTACCAACCAGCCATAAATTCATCGTCAGGGTGGTCGCCTTCATCCAATGTCAGCATGTAATCATACATATCTGTACCCAATGCTGAAAGCCTGCATGGTCATGGAACCCAGAGAATGGCCTACCAGATCGGTTTTTTCGATTCCCTTTGCGTCCATAAAGGCAGCGATGTCATTGGAGAAATCAATAATGGTATACATACCGGTGTCGGGTTTATCGCTGTAGCCATGGCCGCGCAAATCCAGCATATAAACATGATAACCGGCTTGGGCAAAGTAGGGGGCAACCAGAGACCAGCTGCGGCTGTTGTCGGTCATGCCGTGCTGCAGGATCAGGGGATCGCCGTCAGGATCGCCCATTTCAACATAGGACATGGTAATGCCGGTGGACAGTTCCACATATTGGCGGTGGTCATCCCAGTCCTCCTGAGAAATTTCCATCTGCAGTTCATAAGGCTGTTCGTTGTCGCTTTCGCTGCTGGAAGATGTATTGGCAGGCGTTGTGCCGCAGGCGGTTATGGAAAAAGCCATCAACAGTGCCAGAAGCAGTGCAGATGCATGTTTGAAGATGGTGTTCATTGTGTTTCCTCCTTTTCCTCATTTCAAATTTCATTGGGATCCCTTTCTGCAGAGCAGTATAAAGCCTCAAGTGAACCTGAGAGTCAAGAGAGAAAAAATATTTTGGCACTTTGCTTATAAAAATGGGAAGAAAACTGTTGAAAACGGCGATGTTTAGGGGGATTCCGTGCTGCTTTACATGGAGCAGTTAGGGGCATTGTGAAATGCTTCACCAGAAGTGGCCGGCAGCAAAATCTCCATCAGGAATTCTTCTTCCTGCGTGGTGCTCCACCAATCAACAACAGAGCGTTCAAAACTGTCGCCGCGCAGGACAATTTTGTTTGCGTCTGCATAACGATAGATGCGCTCATAAGTTGTTTGAATCTGAGAGAAAGAACCAATGTGATAGGTGCACAACGCATCAAAGGCATCCATGGTTACCATATCGGTAAAAGGTGTTTCCGGGCAATATGGGCGAATATAGATGGAAGTTTCAGCAAGATGATGGGCCTTGGTGTTTGGAAAATAAATATACAGTGGGCCGGTGGCACCGCCGGGACTTTCAGCTGCAATACAGTTACAAATTTGTATATTGGCTACCAGATCGCGATAGTCTATTCCGTTCCAAATATAAGGCTTGGAATAATACATGGCCGCCGCGCCATAGCGGCGTAGCACAATGGGATTTTCTCCAGAGGAAACGACACGCTGTTGTTCAGTCAGCAGGTCATTCCATGAAGCAAGAACATCACGCTTACTTGTCAAATCTTGAATTTGTGCGTTCAAAGATGCAATATGCTGCGTAAACAGTGGCGCGAGGTCACGCACTGTACTGCGCTTGAGCAGCGCTTTGATCTCTCGCAATTTGAAGCGACACTGTTGATAATATTTTAAGACAGACAGCAGTAAAAGAGCCTCGCTGTCATAATAGCGGTAACCGGATTCTTCATCTACAAAACAGGGTTTAATGACGCCGATCTCATCATAATAGCGTAGCCTGGAAATGGAAACGCAGCACAATTTGCTGATTTCTCCAATAGAATAGCGCCCGTTTTTCATAGGTGGCACTCCTTTTTTCTGTTTTCTTTTATCCTATCAAAACGAGGACATACCCAAAAGGGAAAACTGTCACAAAAGAAAAGGCCGTATTTTGGCAAATTGCCAAAATACGGCTTTTCGGGATCAAGCGAGTTTGATTTCGCCCTTTTCGCAGCGGTTGCCCCAGGCGTCGATTAGGCTGTCGCCCCGGTAGACGCAGATGATCTCGCACTGGTTGGCGCATTTGCGGCAGCTGATCTCCCGGGTTTTGAAGCTGTCGCCGGAAATACTGAAGTCAAAGGGCGCTTCCTTGCCGCTGCTTTTGGCCAGGATCGCTACGCCGAAGGCGCCCATCAGGTGGCCGTTGTCATCCACCAGGATCTTCTCGCCGGTGGCTTCCTCGAAAAAGCGGACGACGCCCACGTTTTTGCTCACGCCGCCCTGAAAGACGATGGGGCTCTGGATGCGCTTGCCCTTGCCCACATTGTTCAAATAGTTGGTCACCACGGCTTTGCACAGTCCGGCAATGATATCCTCCCGGCTGTAACCCATCTGGGCTTTGTGCACCAGATCGGACTCCGCGAACACGGTGCAGCGGGCGGCGATGGGAGTGGGGGTTTCGCTTTTCAGGGCGATGCGGCCGAATTCTTCCACTTCCACGCCCAGGCGGTGGGACTGGCTGGAAAGGAAGGAGCCGGTGCCGGCGGCGCAGAGGGTGTTCATGGCGTAGTCCACCACCACGCCGTTTTCCAACAGGATGATCTTGCTGTCCTGTCCGCCGATTTCGAAAATGGTGCGCACATCGGGATGCAGAGTGGTGGTGCCCACGGCGTGGGCGGTGATCTCATTTTTTACCATGGATGCGCCCACCACGGCGCCGATGAGCCGCCGGGCGCTGCCGGTGGTGCCCACAGACACCACCCGGTACTGCTCCTTGTCGAACTGTTCTTCCAGAATGCCCAGCAAACGCTGGACGGCGGCGATGGGGTTGCCTTCGGTCCAGATATAGGAGCTGGCGAGGAAG
The DNA here is from genome assembly GCA_937915065.1 of uncultured Clostridia bacterium. Classification (GTDB taxonomy): domain Bacteria; phylum Bacillota; class Clostridia; order Oscillospirales; family Oscillospiraceae; genus Pseudoscillospira. The sequence goes on along the minus strand of CALDMR010000202.1, from coordinate 5,972 downwards.
CGGTTGTCTTCGTCGATGATCACGCCTTTGGTGGAGATGGAACCGATATCAATGCCAAGATATGCGTTTTTCATAGCAGTTTCTTCCTTTTCATGTCGATCATATCGTAAAAAGCCTCAAGACGGGTCTGCACGCCTGCGTCGCCGGTCTGGGAGTCGTAGCTTAAGTACAGAATGGGGATTTTCCGGTCGGCGCTGATGTTTTGCAGCACCGCCATGGCGTCCACCTCCGGTGTGCAGCCGAAGGATTTCAGGTGGACGATGCCGTCAAACCCTGCATCGGCATAGCGGATTGCAGCGGCCAGGGTGGCAGAGGTGGTGGGGCCCATGGAATAGCGGACATAGGGGAGAATGGTTTCCAGATCGGCCTGTTCGTCGTACTCCAGATTGCGGTGGGTGAAGCTCATCCAGCGGTGGATCTCCACGCCCTCTCCCATATAGCTCAAGATGCGCTCTGCATTGTGATTGCCGAAATCGTCCATCACAGTGTAGTACTCGCCCACGATCCCCACTCGCAGGGGGCGCTCCGGCTTGCGCAGGGCCACGGCATCCAGGCCGGCGGAAGCGTTTTCATAGGCGGCGCGCAGATCCTGGCCGCAGCGGGCGGCGGACAATTCGCACAAAAAGGCGTCAAACACCTGCTTCATACTGCCGCGCTGCACTTCAAAGCCCCGATCCCGCCGCACTCGATCTTCGATTTCGTCCAGCCAGCGGATGGCCTGCAGCCCGTCTTTCAAGGCGGCCAGGGCTTTGGGGATCTTCACATCGGGGTTCAGGGCCTTGGCGGCGGCGTAATAACCCCGCAGTTTATGCTTTCCCATATCCGCCAGGTTGACGAAATCCATGCTGTAGCCCAGGTCGTGGAGGATCTGTTTTTGCAGTTCGCCGTAATAGCCCAGGCGGCACACCCCGCCGGTTTCCAGCAGAACGTCCACCCCGCCGGGACTTTGCAGCATTTCCAGCATGGAGCCCAGGGTGTATTTGAAGGGGGCGCAGACGAAGTCGGGACTGTACCGGCTGCCCAGTTCCAGGGTGTGCCGGGTCATGGGGGGCGCCATGACATAGGTGCAGTCCAGCCCCACCTCTGTCAGATATTTCAGAATCACATTGTAATTATCCATCCGGGGAAAGCCGACTTTTCTTTTTTGCGTCATCTGTGATGTTCCTGCCTTTCCTCAGTGTTGGCGGCCTTTGCGGAAATGCAGGATATCCACAAAGCTTTCCAGCCGGGTTTCCAATCCGGCGCTGCCGGATTGGTTATCCAGAATGATGGTCAGCATGGGCACATCCTTGACCAGCCGCAGCAGCATATCGTTGGTCATGGAGTCCGGCCCGCAGGGGAATGCGCTCATCAGAATGATGCCGTCTACCCGGCTTCGGCACAGCTGCACTGCGCCGAAGATCTCCCGGTTGACTTCCCAGGGCACCGTGGGGCTCAGCGCGCCGCCGACTTTCAGGCAGGCGGCTCGATCCAGCCGGTCAGAGCAGATGGTGGTCACGCCGAGCTTATCCAGCATCTGCTGGGCCGGCGCGCCGATAAAGGGGTCGTGGATCACATAGCCGTGGCCGGCCAGCAGGATCCGGGTACCGGGGGCGGAGAGCAACTCCTCCTGCCGGGCTGCGCGCCGGGCCTGGGCCTGGGCATCCGCAGCCTTGGCGCGGCGGTAGGCGCGGACGGTTTCTGCACGGGTGCGGCCCAGGCGCTTGCCCAGTTCGAGAAAGGCGCTCTCTTCGCTGTGGGAGCCCAGGCTCTTGTTGACGTCGATGTAATCGATCTGGCAGCCGAGAATACGGCTTTCCTGAGTGCGGAAAGTGTTGCGCACCACATCGTGAAGGGCCTCAAACCGGGGGCAGCAGATTTTTTTGATGCCGGTGTCCACCCATCCGAAGTTGGCGATGCGGGGCACGAATACCAGGTCGCACCGGTCCAAAAGCCATTGGACATGGCCCAGATAGATTTTCAGGGACAGGCAGCCCTCGTCGATGGAGAGTTTGCTGCCCTGGGTCAGAAATTCTTTGTTGGTGTCCGGACTGAGGACAACTTCGCAGCCCAGGGCGCGGAAAAATGCGGCCCACAGGGCGCCGTAGCGATAATAATAAAGGGCTTTGGGAATACCGATCTTCACGGGAGGATCCTCCTTGCCTGAAAGTAGTTGTGGAACTTATTTATCATAAATGGAACAGAGCGGAATTACAATTGACACTTGGGCTGTTTTGTCTAAAAAATAGCGAAAAGGAAGGGCGGAAGCAAAAAGAAAAGCCATCCGGCCGGAGCCGAATGGCTTTCAAACGTACCAAATGGGGGGAGGTACGGGAGTTTGTGTGTGGCTGTGTCCCTATGGGGGGTACAGGAACACAGCCTGTGTTAGAGAGAGTAAAAGAGGAAAATTATTTTTTATGTTGGAATGTCTTGTCCTTTGCTGTAACTGTATCCTACCACTTTGCAAAAGGGAAGTGGTTACGAAATTTTGAATGTTATGTGAACAATTTATGAACAGCGGAAAAGGAGCCTTGCTTCCGGTTGAAAAAACCGATACAATAGCCTCCGGGAGGGGATTGGATGAAAAATACGACCCTTTGTTATCTGGAAAAAGACGGGCGGTATCTGATGCTGCACCGGATCAAAAAAGAAAACGACCTCAACCGCGACAAGTGGATCGGCGTGGGCGGCAAGTTTGAAGAAAACGAAAGCCCGGAAGACTGCCTGCTGCGGGAGGTGCAGGAGGAAACGGGGCTGACACTGACGCGCTTCCGCCTGTGCGGCGTGATCACCTTTCTTTCGGATCGGTGGGAGGGGGAATATATGTACCTGTTCCACGCTACGGACTATACTGGGACACTGAGCGAGTGCGACGAGGGGGAGCTGGAGTGGATCGACAAGGAACGGGCCATGGCGCTGCCTACCTGGGAAGGAGACAGGATTTTTCTGGATCTGATGGAAAAAGGCGGCCCCTTCTTCTCGCTGAAACTGCGCTACGAGGGGGAGAACCTTCGGGAAGCCGTGCTCAACGGCACAGAAAAACTGGTGTGAAATATACAAAAACAGCAGATGCCGCGGCATCTGCTGTTTTGCACAGTCTCGATCAAGGTTTGGGAAAGAGCCTTATACATCCAGATGCCGCCGGATGATGGCGGCAATATCGCAGTTGGAGTTGCTGAGCTGGCGGCTGCCGCGGCTGACCGTGGCGCTGGACGCGCCGGTCTGGGCCTCGATTTCGGAATAACTGCAGCCGGAAACCAGCAGGTAAAACAGTTGGAAGCGCTGCTCGATGGTGCGCAGCTCGTGGGGGGAGCAGATGTCTTCAAAAAAGCGGCGGCACTCGTCGGCGTCTTTCAATTTTAAAACGGTTTCATAAAAGGCTTCGCTGCCGCTGTGGTGCAGTTCTTTTTTCATGGCGTGGCCGTCCTTTCAGCTTGCGTATCGGGGAGAAACCTGCTACAATCAAGGCAGTTTAGCCCGATAAAGCTATCATACCCCAGGGCGGCGCGGAAATCAAATGCTTTTTCTGATAAAGGAGCGTGTTATCATGGCGATCCGCATGATTGGTTTGGATCTGGACGGCACCTTGTTCAACAGCCGCAAACAATTGACGGCGCATACCCGGCAAATTTTGGAGCGGGCCATTGCCGGGGGGATTGTCATTGTGCCCGCCACCGGGCGGCCCAGATCCGGTTTGCCTGCTGCGCTGGCAGATATGGAGGGCATCCGCTACACCATTGTGACCAACGGTGCCGCGGTGTACGATCTGGAGGAAGACCGGTGTATCTATGAAAAATATATGGATCGGGAGGCCTCGGCAGAGCTGCTGCGCCGCACCCGGGGCTTGCAGACGGTGCAGGGCGCCTTTGTGGGGCCCTGGGGCTATATGGAAGAGATCGACCGAAAGCGCATTGAGCAGCTTTCTCTGGTGGAAGAAATGAAGCAGTACCTGCGCTCTTCCCGCAAGGTGGTGGAGGATCTGCCCGCCTTTGTGCTGGGCGAGGCCCGGGGCCCTCAGAAGCTGGTGCTGATGTTTCTGAAGGATCGGGAAGGCCGCCCTATTGACAGCGAAGAGGCGATCCGGATTACGGGAGAATATGCGCAGTTTTCCTTTGTTTCCGGCGGCGTGGGCAATATCGAGATCATGGACAGCGCTGTGGGCAAAGGTACAGCGCTGCTGGAGCTGGGCCGCCAGCTGGGGATCGAGCGGGAGGAGATCATGGCCATAGGCGACAGCGAGAACGATATGGATATGATCTGCAAGGCGGGGCTGGGCGTGGCTATGGCCAACGGCGAAGAGATCGTCCGCCGCCGCGCCGATGTGCTGACGGGGAGCAACGATGAAGACGGCGCCGCCGCGGCCATCGAGCAATACGCGCTCTGATCCGGAACAAAGAAAAGATATCTTAAACAGAGAACGCGCCGGTGCGAATTATTTTTTCGCACCGGCGCGTTTTTGCGACACCCTTTGCAGCTCCGTTTGCATATACTATATTGCACCCGCAAAAAACGGAGGGAGAAAAAATGGGTATTTTTGATCAGGAAAAGAACAGCAAAGATGTGGATGACCTCATCTATGGCGATGACCGGGCCATCAGTCAACGATAAAGCGCCCCGCCGTCGGCGGGGCGCTTTTTATGGCTGTTCAAAGGAATCGGGAGCAGAACTGCATCAGTCGGAAAGTCCCTTTTGGTTGAAAGAGACAATGGCGTCATCTTCAAAGGTGATGGTGATTTGGGTGCCGTCCTTGTTTTCCCAGATATAGGTGTCTTCCGCGCTGGATGCGCTGGACAGAGCTTTGCCTTCATCGCCCAGGATTTTGACTACCTGCTGGTGGCTCATGCCGGTGCGCAGGCGCTGATACTGCCCGTAAGTATAACCGTCGGCCTTTCCTGTGTTAAAGGGGGCGACCAGCGCGGCGATCAGGATTACAATACAAATAATGATACCGCCAATCAGATACAGCATGCGGCGATTTTGCTTTGCGGTGAGTTCAGCCCGCTCCTGGCGCAGGGCTTCCCGTTCCTCGGGGCTGATCTGGGCGTTCTTTTTTCTTTTCTTTTTAGATTTGGACATAGATAAACCTCCTGCCAGACCGCCTGGAGCCATGAAAATTGGCTCTTTTCAAACAGACGGCCAACTATTATAATAACATTGTAAATCATATTATAGCGGGAAACGGAGAAAAGTGCAAATCTTTTGCCAAACTGTGAAAAAGGAGTGTGTACCATGAAATTTGAAATTGTGGGCGAGCCCTTCCCGGCGGTAATCTGCCGGATGGAACAGGGGGAATCCATGCATTGCGAAAGCAATGGCATGGCCTGGATGTCACCCAATATGGAGATGAACACCAATACCGGCGGCGGGATCGGAAAGCTGTTTGGCCGGGCCTTCACGGGTGAGTCTCTGTTCCGCTGTACTTATACGGCCCGGGGCGGCAGCGGATTGATTTCCTTTGCCTCCTCCATGCCCGGCCGCATTCTGCCCATGCAGATTTCGCCGCAGCGGCCCATCGTTGCCCAAAAATCTGCCTTTCTGGCCATGGAAAACGGCGTGGATATGAATATTTTCTTCCAGAAAAAGATCGGCAGCGGGCTCTTTGGCGGAGAAGGTTTTATTATGCAGCGCTTTTCCGGCAGCGGAATGGCCTTCCTGGAAATTGCGGGCAGCCTGGTGGAGTATGACCTGGCGCCCAATCAAACGATCGTGGTGGACACCGGTTATCTGGCTGCTATGGATGAAACCTGCTCTCTGGAGATCCAGATGGTCAAGGGAGTGAAAAATATGATCTTCGGCGGCGAGGGAGTTTTCAATACCCGTATTACCGGCCCCGGACACATCTGGCTGCAGACGATGCCGCCACCCGTGCTGGCCGGCTCGATCATTCCCTATATTCCTGTGAACAACAACTGAATTGCAAAGATGCGGCGGCTGGGGCAGTGAACTGCCCCCTGTCAAGTAGACAGGTAAAAAAAGAAAAATTACGCCACGAG
>CALDMR010000201.1 GCA_937915065.1 uncultured Clostridia bacterium | reverse complement strand
CGATGCCATGCAGGATGTCCTTCATATTAGCCTTGAAGTCGGCAATGGTATAGGTGTTGCTGGGGTGGAAGGGCAGGGCGATCATGGGTTCTACCTGGGAGAGATCCAGCTCGATCAGCTTGTCGTAATAGGCGCCGTCGGCGGGGGACAGTTCTTTGTAGTCGCTGCCCCGGCCATAGGAGAGCAGGGCCCGGTGTACGGTTTCATCGGTCTGCCACACAGAGGACAGGCAGGCCGTTTCCGTGGTCATTACATCAATACCGTTGCGGTATTCCATGGAGAGATTGGCCACGCCGGGGCCGATGAATTCCAGAACGGCGTTTTTGACAATCCCCTTGGGGAAAGTTTCGCCGATCAGCGTCAGCGCCACGTCCTGGGGGCCCACGCCGGCCCGGGGCGCGCCGGTAAGATAGACGGCGATCACCTGGGGATAGGCGATGTTGTAAGTCTTTTTCAGCAGCTGGCGGGCCAGTTCCGGGCCGCCCTCGCCGATGGCTACCGTGCCGTAGGCGCCGTAGCGGGTGTGGGAATCGGAGCCGATGAGCATTTTGCCGCCGCCGGCATAGCGCTCGCGCATATAAGAGTGGATGACCGCCTGATGGGCGGGCACGAATTCGCCGCCGTATTTCTTGGCGGCGGACAGACCAAATACATGGTCATCCTCATTGATGGTGCCGCCCACGGCGCACAGGGAGTTGTGGCAGTTGGTCAGCACATAGGGCAGAGGAAATTGCTGCATGCCGGAGGCTCGGGCCGTCTGGATAATGCCCACATAGGTAATATCGTGGGACGCCATGGCGTCAAAATAAATCTCCAGCTTTTCGGGGTTGGAACTGACATTGTGGCTTTGCAGGATGCCGTAGGCAATGGTGCCTTTTTTGGCTTCTGCGGGGGCGGGCAGGCCTGCCGCCGCGCCGTCGGTAGCGGGAATCAGTGCGCCGCCTTTGATGTACATGCCGCTGTTGTGTATGGTTAACATGATGGATCACCTGTCTTTTATCAAAATAATTGTACTTATTATACCAAAAAGAATACTTTGGTACAATACTTTGCAAAAGATAAAGAAAAGAATTTCAAAGCGCAAAATGCCGGATCTGAAAAGATCCGGCATTTTGCGTGGTTTTGATCAGGAAAGATAGAGCTGCGGCGGTTCTGCGAGTTTGTTTTCGTGGGTGTGGTGCCATTGCACGGTGACGGTATCGTCATAGGCGTAGTTTGGCAAAGTGAGCTGGGAACCAAAATACCCTTCCGGCACATAGAGCGGATCGCCGGCATAATCAGAAAATCCACCCGCTGAATAGCTGGTGATCGTGGTGTCGTTCGGATGATCGTGAAAAGCGGTCGAGGCAATGGGGTATACCGAAGTTTCATTTCTCTTGGCAACGGAGCTGATATAAAGCGTTCCCTTTTCCAAATAAGCTCTGGCGCTGTATACGCTGGGCGGCAGCGGCGTTTGGGCAAAGCCGGTGGACAGGTCAAAAGTGGTGTGCTGTTTTTCCTTGTCCAGCCATTCAGCACCGGTGATTCTCAGCGTCAAGTGCTCGCTGTTCCAGAAATACGGGCTTTCCAAATGCACAGCAAAGGGCTGATCAGCACTTTCCATGCTGCCGGAAGCAATTAGGCCGTTTTTGATTTTCCCGGCTTCGTTCCCGTTTTCATCCCGCAGGGTGCAATATAGCATATGCAGCCATGCGGTGTTTTCTGGATTGTCTTTAATGTAGACCCGTGCGTGAGTGGGGTGGATGTCTACCTGGTCGATGAAAAGCCGCTGATCGTCTATTTCTACCCATTTCTGAACATTGTAGATCTTGCTTTGGACTACCTTGGCGCTCTCGATAGGCAGATCAAAAGTGATGGTATAGTCTTCTTCCGGAAATGTTTTCTGGCCGCTGCCGTTGGCAAGATCCGCCTGTTCAATGGTTAGGGTAAAGTGGACGGTATCGGGGAGTGGGATATTCTGCCCAAAACTGATGGTATGAAAGACAGTTTTTCCGGGGGTCAGTGCTGTGTCGTAAGTTAGAAAGGCCTGCAGTCTTTGCCCCGCTTCATCCGAAAGATCACTAGAGGTATAAATTGTTTTATAGGCGTCTTTGGCGCAGTCGATATGGTAAAAAATATCAATTTCCGCTTCGTCCACGATCATGGCGTCCACTGTGACGGTAAATTCGCCCACTTGCTGGGTTGCCAGGACATCCTGGACATAATTGTGGGTCAAAGCCTCCCGCAGACTGGGATTCATGGCTACGGCCTGTACCAGTGGCTTCAGCCCGGGAATTTCTGCGCAGGCATAGGCAAAGGGAGTGGAGATATTGACCAGCAGCACAAATCCGGCCAGCAGCGCCGCTGCGCTGGCGATGGGCATGCCGAAAAGGCGTTTTGCCCAAATGCGCTTTTTGGCCCGTTTTCTGGCCCGTGCCACAGTGTCTTCCAGTTCCGGCGGCGTCTGTTCCAGCGTTTGCTGCAATGCCTTCCATTCTTCCATGCGTGTCATGGCTGCACCTCCTCATCCGTTAATTCCAGTCTTAGCAGCTGCAGGGCCCGGCGTTGGCGGGAGGACACAGTGCCCTCGGGAATGGCCAGGGCCCGGGCTGTTTCCACCAGGGTAAAACCGCTGAAATACCGCAGCGCCACCACGCTGCGCAGCTCCTCGGGTAGGCGCTGCAGGGCTTCGGCCAGGGGCAGGGGATCATACAGTTCCGCTGCCTGCTCCGGCGGCGTTTCCGTGGCCCATTCCCGTTTGCGGCGGCGCAGTTCGTCGCTGCACACATTGATCAGAATACGCGTCAGCCATGTGGCGAAATAGGTTTCTTCTTTCAGCTTTTTGTGGGCTAAGAACCCTTTGTAGATGGCTTCGTCCACTGCGTCTACCGCAGCGCTTTCGCTGTTGAGATAGCAGTAAGCTGTGCGGTATAGCCTGCCCTTCAGGGCCTCGGCCTGGATGCAGTAAGCGTCCTGGGTCATGCAGCACACCACCTTTCTTTCTCTTTGTACTCTTTAGACGGCGGAAAAACCTTTTTTCATCATATAAGAAAGAAAAAATTTTGCAACAGGCAGGAGAAAAATTTCTCCCGATGGACGAGGACTTTTGTTTGTGATATAATCGGAAAAACAGGGTGTATTACCTGAAAAAGGAGACTGAAATCATGGGGAAATTGGATGGAAAAGTGGCCTTGATAACCGGCGCGACCAAAGGCATTGGCGAAGCTGCGGCCCGGCTGTTCGTGCAGGAGGGGGCCAAGGTGGTTTTGTGCGGCCGCTCTCAGGAGGATGGCGCGCGCATTGCGTCGAAACTCAATAACGGCGGGGAGAATGCGGCTTTTTTCCGCTTGGATGTGACGAATTATGAAAACTGGGAGCAGGCCATAGCCTTTGCGAAGGAGACTTTCGGAAAGCTGAACATTCTCGTTAACAACGCCGGTATCAGTTTCCGCGAAACCGTGGCGGAAACCACCCCGGAGAGTTGGGGTGCGATGCTGGCCACCAACCAGACCGGCGTGTTTTACGGCATGAAGCTGGGCATTGAAGCCATGGCGGAAACGGGAGAGGACTGCGCCATTGTGTCCACGGCTTCGATCGATGGCAAGGTGGGTGACGCCGATTTCTTCTCCTATTGCGCCACCAAGGCTGCGGTGGAGGCCATGACCCGCTGCGCGGCCCTTTATTGCGGTCAGCGGGGCTTGAAGATCCGCGCCAACGCCGTGGCTCCGGGGTATATCCTCACGCCCATGGCCGAGGAGGACGCCCGCCAGAACGGTCAGACCATTGAAGAATACTGCCGGGATTTTATCGCCCTGCATCCCATCGGCCGCCTGGGTACTCCGGAGGAAGTGGCCAAGGCCTATCTCTATCTCTCCTGCGCAGATTCTTCCTTTGTCACCGGTACTACGCTGATGGTGGACGGCGGCTATACCGCACAGTAACTGAAGCGATTGAATTAAAAACGGCGAAAACGGCAGCTTGCATTCATGAACTGCCCCCTGTCAAGTAGACAGGTAAAAAAAGAAAAATTACGCC
>CALDMR010000200.1 GCA_937915065.1 uncultured Clostridia bacterium | reverse complement strand
TCCATTACTGCCTTTGACCTCTCCCCTTATATCCCGCCAGACTGCGGCTTGATCATCAGCGGCGGCGCCAAAGGGATTGACGCCGTGGCGGAGCGGTATGCCGCCGCACATGGGATTGAAAGCAAGGTGTTCAAGCCGGACTATGCAAGGTTCGGCAAAGCGGCTCCGCTGAAAAGGAATGATGAAATGGTGGAACTGGCGGATATGGTTCTTGCCATATGGGACGGGAAAAGCCGTGGAACGAAGCACACGATTGACTATGCCGAAAAAATCGGGAAAGAAGTCAAGGTCATTACAGTGACAGAAAAATAGCGTAGAAAAGGACAGGGCGTATACCTTATGGTGGGGTGTGCGCCCTGTTTTTTCGTTTTTGGAGGTGATTGATTGAAACAGGTCTATATCGCAAGTCCCCTGCGTGGGGATTACGATACCAACATCCGAAATACGGTGGAATATTGCAGGCTGGCGGCAGAAAGCGGCGTGCTGGCTCTGGCTCCGCATATTATTTTCAGCCAGTGGTGTAACGACACCATCCCGGGGCAGCGGGAACAGGGCTTAAAGCTGGGGCTGGAATTGCTGTCCCACTCCGAGGAACTGTGGGTAATGGGAACAAGGCTTAGTGAGGGGATGCAGGGAGAGGTGGAATTTGCAAGGGAGAACGGAATCCCTGCCTACTTTATTACGCATCCGCTCGAACCTTCGTATTATCCGGTCAGCCAAGACGGGAACCGTCTGCTCACGGGAATGGATAGCGAGGATGAGAGCCGGAAGAAATCTTATGAGGAACAGTGGGTAATCTTGCGGCATGAGTGCCTGAAACCGGAATACCGTACCCCATTGAACCAACTGTGGATCTGCACCCACGGCCCCGGCTGCCGCCCTGATTACAAGCACAGCGATACCATTCATCTGCTTCACCCCACGGACGGGGACAGTATGGCGATTGCAAGGGGGCAGGTGTGGGGCGTTGCAAAGCCGGAAACGTTGGAACGGCTGGCGGCGCTCTATCCGGCATTGGAGGAAAGGCTGGCACATCATCAAGAGCCTGCGGCAGAGCCGGATGAGGACATGAGTCGATGAAGAAAAAGGAAAAACTGATTTTAAGCACAGCCTTAATTATGATCGGCAGTATCTTCAATCTGTTCTTTACGGCGGCGCTCCACGGGCTTTTGTCAAGACAGTATGACACGCTGACCCTTGTGCCGCTGCTCCGGTGCATGACCGGACTGTTTACCCAGCGCCAGCAGCTTTTGATGTTTCTGTCCTTTGAGGGATTTATCTGCCTGTGCTGTGTCCTCTTTTGGGTGCAGAACGACCGGCCCTATCAGAGCGATTTAATCAAGGTGGCCGGGGATATTTGCACACCGGCTCCGGTCGGCCAGTTCCAGCACGGTTCCTCCCGCTGGCTCAAAGAGGAGGAAAAGGGCAAGACCTTTCGGACACAGGACATCGACCCTGCAAACCCGGTCATCAAAATGCTGCTCGAAACCGGGTATGACGATCTGCCATTTATGAAAAAAGAAACCGACTACGGGGAAACCGGGCGGGAGGATGTAGAACAGGACACAGCCGACACCCTCCCGCCTGTTTCTATAAAGAAGAATGAGAAAAAGGAGGATGAAAATTTTGAAACGGTATCTTATGACGTTACGGCTCCTGATCTAAAGCGGGAGGAACCGAACCGGGATAACCCCCAAGAGGAACCGCCCAAACCCACCGATGATAGAGGGAAAGACGCACCTGACCCCAATAAGCTGTTTGACAGCGGCGGAATCGTGGTGGGTATGGAGAAGCACGGGAACCGGGAAACCCTGTACTGCATCGGGGACGACACCCACACCCTGACCATCGGCGCAACCCGATCAGGCAAAACACGCTGTCTGGTGGTTCAGTCCATCTGCTCCCTTGCGTTGGCTGGGGAAAGTCTGGTGATCAGCGATCCCAAGGCAGAGCTGTACGACTACACGGCGGGGTATCTCAAAAAGCTGGGCTATGAGGTGATCTGCCTTGACTTTAAGAACCCGGAGAAAAGCACGCGCTACAATCTGCTCCAGCCGGTCATTGACGCGGTAAAAGCAAAGGATATGGAACGTGCGGAGATGTACGCATGGGACATCACCAACATTCTGGTGGGCGACAACACCTCCAACGAGAAGATTTGGGAGAATGGCGAAAAGTCCACCATTGCGGCGGCGATCCTCTGTGTGGTGGTGGATAACGCCAAGCGGCCGCAGTACCAGAACCTGACCAACGTCTACTGGTTTATCGCCGAAATGAGCAAATCCGTGGGCGGCAAGTCCCCCATGAGCGAGTACATGAAGAAGCTGGACAGCAATCATCCGGCACGGGCGCTCATGTCGATTGCGGAGGTCGCGCCCAGCCGTACTAAGGGCAGCTTTGACACTTCGGCGTTGACCACGCTCCGGCTGTTCACTTCCCGCTCGGTTTACTCAATCACCCATAAGAGCGATTACAATATCGCAGACATTGGCAGGAAGAAACAGGCATTATTCCTGATCCTTCCGGACGAAAAAACCACCTATTATCCAATCGCCAGCCTGATGGTGTCCCAGCTTTATGAACTGCTGGTGCGGCAGTCGGATATGCGGGGCGGCCGTCTGGAACGCCGGGTCAATTTTGTCCTCGATGAGTTTGGCAATTTTACGAAGCTGAACGACTTTACCAACAAACTGACCGTGGCCGGTGGGCGCGGGGTGCGGTTCAATCTGTTTTTGCAGTCCTTTGAACAGCTCACACAGAAGTATGATAAGGAAACCGCCGCCATCGTCAAATCCAACTGCCAGACATGGATCTATTTACAGGCGGACGATAAGGAAACCTTGCAGGACGTGTGCGACAAGCTGGGCAAATACACCACCTCGGCTTACCAGCTATCCAGCCAGCACGGGCGGTATGTGAACCCAAGCAGCTCCCACAGTATCAGCCTTGTGGCGCGGGAACTGCTGACCACGGATGAGATACGGCGGATCTCCCGCCCACATCAAATCGTAATTAGCAGGGCGCACCCTGCCATGATGACCGCCCCCGATCTGTCCCAGTGGTACTTTAACAGGATGTGCGGGCTGGGCGACCCGGAGCATAACCGGAAGGTGCGGGAGGCCAGAGAAGCGGCGCGGCCTGTCATCTCCCCAAAGACAGGGGAAATCCCGCTGTGGAATATTTGGGTGTATTACACCAAGGACTTGCAGCTGAAAGAAGCCCAGCAAAAATCACAGGCGTTTGCTTCTCAGGCGGGCGCAATGTTTTCATCCCTGAAGGGATACAAAAAAGGAGGCTCAGACAAGAGTGAAGATGACGATTAAAAATGGAATCAAAAAATTAAAAGCGGCGGCCGTAACCGGGTCAGCCGCCCTTTTCATGCTGGCGAACAGTACAACGGCGTATGCGGCGGGTATTTCCGACAGCCAGATTGCCAAAGGCACGGAAAAACTCATTCAGGACGCCACCACATGGCTGATGGTGCTTGCCCCGGTAGTGGCGGGGCTGCTGATCATCTATTTCTGTATCAGGCGTTCCGCTGCTGATGAAATGGATCAGAAGAAGTGGAACAACCGCATTGTGGTGGCGGTAGTGTCCTGCATTGGCGCAGTATTGGGCAGCGCCACCCTCAATATTATCATCGGCTACTACAAGTAAGCCGGGACATCCATTCCGTGAGAATCCGCAGGGAAAGCCTGCGGTTTTTCTATATCCCAACAAAATTCAAATCAAAAAGGAGAACAAACACTATGAAAAACATGATGAACAAGGTATCCGCAAAGGTCAACGATCTGGCAGTCAGAGGCTATGCCAAGGGCTTGCAGGCCAAGGGCAAAATCAGGGAGACTTTAACGAGTCAGAGTGGTGAAGGCTTCGTTGATACCGCTTTGAAGATCCTTATCAGTGTTGTGGTCGGCGCTCTGCTGCTGGCTGGTCTGTATCTGCTCTTTAATGACACGATCCTCCCCACCCTGACCCAGCGTATCAAGGATCTTTTCGACTATAAGGGTTAATTCCACCCGGCATGGCCGCTCTGCATAGCGCAGGGCGGCCCATTCTTTTACAGGAGGCAGCGAACATGAAAGTAAGTGCAAAAATCACGGCACAGTTTGAAAACGAGGGCAGGCTGAAAGCCATTGCCACGGTATGCCTTGACGGGAAATTCCTGATCACCGGCGTCCGTGTGGCGGACTGCGAAAAGGGGCTGGCGGTGTTCATGCCCAGCCGGAAGCTGAAAACGGGGGAATACAAAGACATCTGTTTCCCCATCACACCGGAGTTTCACAAGCAGATCAAGGACACGGTCCTTTCCGCTTATGAACAGGCAAAACAGCCGGAGGAAGAAGCGCCGCTCCCGGCGCAGGAACCGGAAACAGAGCCGCAGGGATAAGGCACAAGGAATACAGCGCCCGGTGGGAAAAGCATATCTCGCCGGGCAGGGAGGTGATTATTTGGAAGTGATCCTTGTGCTGCTGATTGTGGCGGTGTTAAACGGTGCGGTGGCGTTCATTGACAG
>CALDMR010000199.1 GCA_937915065.1 uncultured Clostridia bacterium | reverse complement strand
GGCGTATTCGGCGCCCCGCAACACTGATATTGATCTGGAGGGAAACTATATGCCGCTGAATCCGAAACTGAAAAAAGTCATGGTCATCGGTTCCGGCCCCATCGTCATCGGACAGGCCGCGGAATTTGACTATGCAGGCACCCAGGCCTGCCGCGCCCTGAAGGAAGAGGGGCTGGAAGTCGTTCTGGTCAACTCCAACCCAGCCACCATCATGACCGACAACGCCATGGCCGACCACATCTACATCGAGCCGCTGACGCTGGAAACCGTCAAGCGGATCATCAAAAAGGAGCAGCCCGACAGCATCCTGTCCACGCTGGGCGGGCAGACGGGCCTGACCCTCTCCATGCAGCTGGCCAAGTCCGGCTTCCTGGAGGAAAATAATGTGATGCTGCTGGGCGCCGACCCCGACACCATCGACAAGGCCGAAGACCGCCAGATGTTCAAGGATACCATGGAGGCCATCGGCCAGCCCGTGATCCCCTCCAAAGTCGTCACCACCCTGGAAGACGCCATCGCCTTTGCCGAGGAGATCAGCTATCCCGTCATCGTGCGCCCCGCATTCACGCTGGGCGGCAGCGGCGGCGGCATCTGCTACGACCGCGCCGACCTGGAGCGCATCGGCGAAGCCGGCCTGCGCCTGAGTCCCATCACCCAGATCCTGGTGGAGCGCTGCATCGCCGGCTGGAAAGAAATCGAATATGAAGTGATGCGCGACAGCAAGGGCAATGTGATCACCGTGTGCTCCATGGAAAACTTTGACCCCGTGGGCATCCACACCGGCGACTCCATCGTGATCGCCCCCACCATGACCCTGGCCGACAAGGAATACCAGATGCTCCGCTCCGCAGCCCTGGACATCATCACCGCCATGGGCATCGAGGGCGGCTGCAACTGCCAGTTTGCCCTGAACCCGGACAGCTTTGAATACGCGGTCATCGAAGTCAACCCCCGCGTGTCCCGCTCCTCCGCCCTGGCTTCCAAGGCCACGGGTTATCCCATCGCCCGCGTGGCCGCCAAGATCGCCATCGGCTATACCCTTGACGAAATTCCCAATGCCGTCACCGGCAAGACCTTCGCCTGCTTCGAGCCCACCCTGGACTATGTGGTGGTGAAGCTGCCCAAGTGGCCCTTTGACAAATTTGTATACGCCAAGCGCACCCTGGGCACCCAGATGAAAGCCACCGGCGAAGTGATGGCCATTGGCCAGAGTTTTGAGCAGGGCATTATGAAAGCCGTCCGCGGCGCGGCCATCTCTTTGGACTGCCTGCGCCAGGAAAAGCAGGCCGAGCGCAGCGACGAAGAACTGCACAAAAAACTCTACGACCAGGACGACGAGCGCCTGTTTGTGATTTACGAGGCCCTGCGCCGCGGCATTTCCTGCGAGGAAATCCACCAGATCACCCGGGTAGACCTCTGGTTCCTGAACAAACTGAAGCACCTGTCCGAGCTGGAGCACCAGATGGAAACCGAGCCCCTGACCCGGGAGCTGTACCGGACGGCCAAGCAGTTCGGCTATCCCGACAAGGTCATCGAGCGCATCTCCGGCCAGAGCCTGCCCTGCCACATTCCCGCCGTGTTCAAAATGGTGGACACCTGCGGCGCAGAATTCAACGCCGAAACCCCCTACTTCTACAGCACCTATGACGAGGAAAACGAAGCCGCCGAATTTATTGCCGAACGCAACGATCCCCGCAAAACGGTGATCGTCTTCGGCTCCGGCCCCATCCGCATCGGCCAGGGCATCGAATTTGACTATGCTTCCGTCCACTGCGTCTGGTCCCTGCGGGAAGCAGGCTTCCAGGTGGTCATTGTCAACAACAACCCTGAAACCGTGTCCACCGACTTCAACACCGCCGACCGCCTGTATTTCGAGCCTTTGACCGGCGAGGACGTTATGAACGTCATCGAAACGGAAAAGCCCTATGGCGTGGTGGTGGCTTTTGGCGGCCAGACGGCCATCAATCTGACCAAATTCCTGGAAAGCAACGGCGTGCATATCATCGGCACCAGCGGCGATTCCATCGACATGGCCGAAGACCGCGAGCGCTTCGACGAACTACTGGAAAAGCTGAACATCAAGCGCGCTGCCGGCCACACTGTGATGACCTGCGAGGAGGCCCTCCGGGCTGCCAACGAAATCGGCTATCCCGTGCTGATGCGCCCCAGCTATGTGCTAGGCGGCCAGAATATGATCATCGCCTTTACCGACGACGATATCCGCGAATATATGGGCATCATTCTCAGCCACGAGATCGAAAACCCCGTGCTGATCGACAAATACCTGATGGGCACCGAGTTGGAAGTGGACGCCATCTGCGACGGCGAGGACATCCTGATCCCCGGTATCATGGAGCATATTGAGCGCGCCGGCGTCCATTCCGGCGACTCCATCGCCGTCTACCCCGCCTGGAACCTGGACGGCAAGACCACCGAGGACCTGATCTCCTACACCAAAAACCTGGCCCTGGGGCTGAACACCCGCGGCCTGGTGAACATCCAGTATGTGGTGTATGAGAACACCATCTATGTCATCGAAGTCAATCCCCGCGCATCCCGCACCATCCCCTATATCAGCAAAGTCACCGGCGTGCCCATGGTGGATCTGGCCACCCACACCATGCTGGGCGAAAAGCTCCGCGACCTGGGCTACGGCACCGGTCTGTACCGCACGCCTCCCTATGTGGCCTGCAAGGTGCCCGTGTTCTCCTTTGAAAAGCTGACCAATGTGGACGTGGCCCTGGGCCCCGAAATGAAGTCCACCGGCGAAGTGCTGGGCATCGGCAAAAACCTGGAAGAAGCCCTGTACAAGGGCCTGGTGGCCGCCGGCTACAACATGGAGAAAAAGGGCGGCGTTCTGGTCACCGTCCGCGACAGCGACAAGCACGAGATCGTGGATGTGGCCCGCAAGTACGACGAGCTGGGCTTTGACCTGTACGCCACCGAGGGCACTGCCAAGGCCCTGGAAGCCGTGGGGCTGAATGTCCGCCATGTGGCCAAGGTCAGCGACGGCACCGAGGAAAACACCGTGTCCCTGATGGAGGCCGGCAAGATCAGCTATGTGATCTCCACCGACTCCAAGGGCCGCCTGCCCCAGCTGGACAGCGTGAAAATGCGCCGCAAGACCGTGGAATTGGGCATCCCCTGCCTCACCTCCCTGGACACTGCCAACGCCCTGGCCCGCAGCCTGCTGAGCCGCTATTCCCAGGAAACCACCGAACTGGTGGATCTGAACCACATGCGCAAAACGCCGCTGAAGCTGCACTTCACCAAAATGGAGGGCACCGGCAACGACTACATCTACTTCGACTGCATGCAGTATGAGATCCCCAGCCCCGAATCGATCAGCGTGATTTTGTCCGACCGCCATTTCAGCATCGGCAGCGACGGCATCATCATGATCCTGCCCTCCACCATCGCCGATGCCAAAATGCGCATGTTCAACCGCGACGGCACCGAGGGCAAAATGTGCGGCAACGGCATCCGGTGCGTGGCAAAATATCTTTACGAGCACAACATTGTCCGCAAGAGCCGCATGACCATTGAGACCCTTAGCGGCGTGCGCAAGCTGCACCTGTACATCCAGAACGACACCGTGATCTCCGTCACCGTGGATATGGGCCAGGCCATTCTCAACCCCGCCCAGATCCCCGTGAAGCTGGAAGGCGACGCGGTGATCAACCACACCATCGACGTATCCGGCACCCCCTGCGCCATCACCTGCGTCTCCATGGGCAACCCCCACTGCGTCACCTTCCTGGACAATGTGGATACCCTGGATATCAACACCGTCGGGCCGGAACTGGAGCTCCATCCCCTGTTCCCCGATCATGTGAACGCCGAGTTCGTGCAGGTCATCAACCGGGCCTCTCTGAAAATGCGTGTTTGGGAGCGGGGCAGCGGCGAAACCTGGGCCTGCGGCACCGGCGCCTGCGCTGCCGCCGTGGCCGCCGTGCTGAACGGCTATTGCCAGTACGATCAGGATATCACCGTCCACCTCAAGGGCGGCACAGTCATTATCCGCTGCCAGAGCGACGGCACCGTTACCATGACCGGCGACGCCAAAACCGTCTTTAAGGGCACTGTGGAACTGTAACCCCCTTTGATCAACAAGGAAAAACCGGACGAAGAACCATGGTTCTTCGTCCGGTTTTTTATCCTTTTAACGGGGAATCATACATAGGGCGCCCAGCCCTCTGCCGCCCCCCGTTGCGCTGCCGGAAAATTTAGA
>CALDMR010000198.1 GCA_937915065.1 uncultured Clostridia bacterium | reverse complement strand
TTCCACATTCTTGGCCCGGCGCACCATATTTTCCCATTCCGTCAGATCCGGCGCGCCGCAATCCAGGCCCAGGCGCTTGCACACTGCCTTGGCCAGGCCGGCCTTCTCCAGCATCAGGGGCACTTCATACAGGATGGGCGCCGTCAGGTTGGGGATGGCATTTTCCTTGGGGATATTGCAGAAGAGGGCAATTTTATCAATGATATCCTGTGGGATATCCTGATCGCAGCGGCACATAATCACATCAGGCTGGATACCGATGGAAAGGAGCTCCTTGCAGCTGTGCTGGGTGGGCTTGCTCTTCAGCTCGCCGCTGCCGGGAATGGCAACGATCAGAGACACATGGATGAACATCACATCCTGCCGGCCCACTTCGGCAGCCACCTGACGAATGGCCTCCAGGAAGGGCTGGGATTCAATGTCACCCACAGTACCGCCGATCTCGGTGATGACCACATCCACATCGCCCTTCTCCGCCACGGAATACACGCGCTTCTTAATTTCATTGGTAATGTGGGGAATCACCTGCACCGTGCGGCCCAGATAATCGCCGGTGCGCTCGCGATTGAGCACATTCCAGTAGATCTGTCCGGAGGAAACGGAGGAATTATGCGTCAGACTCTCATCGATGAAGCGCTCATAGTGCCCCAGATCCAGATCGGTTTCCGCGCCGTCGTCGGTCACGAACACCTCGCCGTGCTGATAAGGGCTCATGGTGCCGGGATCCACATTCAGATAGGGGTCAAACTTCTGAATCGTGACGCGCAGGCCCCGCTGCTTGAGCAGCCGCCCCAGAGACGCCGCAGTGATGCCCTTACCCAGACCGGAAACCACGCCGCCGGTAACAAAAATATACTTAACAGACATAATCAGTACTCCCTCCACATATACCACAATATCGTTGTCCGAAAACAGGAATGGCAGGTATCCCGTTTCTTTCCAAAAAATATCACTTCTATTCTATCTTCTGTCCCCGGTCAAGTCAACTGTTAAAGCGCCAAAATCCTCCAAAAGAATCAAAAGATCCTTGTGATCCGAAAGAAAACAGCACCGGCCCGCAGTTTTCTCCGCCGCAGCAGGGCGGACAACCTCTGTGCCGTTTCTGTGCCGCTGATTTGTAATACCTTTGTAACGCATCACTCCCACAAATATGATATACTTTAGTTGCTTTCATTCCGCCGCCCCTCCGGCGGCCCCACCGTTTTCAGAAAACCATAAAGAGAAAGGTATCCTTCAATGATGACCAATGAACATAACACCCCCCCTCCTGCCGGAAACGAACCGGTCCGGGGCAAAAAACGCATCCCCGCCATCGCTGTAGCGGTACTGGTGCTGCTGGTACTGCTGATCCCCTGCGTTCTGGCCGCTGTCAGCGATACAATATACCCCCGCACTTCTGTGGCCGGTATTGCCGTGGGCGGGCTGAGCCAAAGCGAGGCTGCCGCCCTGCTGGCCCAGGAACTGCCCGCCGCCTATGAGGGCAAAACCCTGCCGGTCACCGTGGAGGACGAAGATTCCGGCAGCGAAACCTTTGAGCTGCCCCTGTCCGACATCCACATCACCGCCGACGCCGGCCAGGCCGCCCAGGCGGCCTGGGAAAACGGCCGCAGCAACAACTTTTTCACCCGGGGCGTGGCCTATGCCAAGGGTCTGCTGCTGGGCCACACCGTCGTGCCGGATCTCCATCTGGATCAGGCCAGCGCTGCCGCCGCCATCGCGGCCATCGCCGACCAGGCCAATGATCCCCCCACGGAATGCACCTGGCATCTCAGCGACGACATCCTCCATGTCACCAAGCCCAAAGACGGCCGGATGATCGATCAGCAGGCCCTGCTGAAAACCGTGGAGGATGCCCTGGCCCGCTATGATCTCGGCGGCATTACCTGCAGCCGGGAACCCCATCCCGCCGCTGACATTACCATGGAAGAGCTGTATCAGGACGCCCACAAGGAAGCCAGCAACGCCTACTATGACAAGGCCTCCGGCACCGTTAAAGACGGCGACACCGGCGTGGATTTCAATGTTTCCACCGCCCAGGAATTGATGGATGCCGCCGGCGAGGGCGAAGAATTCACCGTGCCTGTCACCGTTACCAAGCCCAAGATCACCAAAGAAGAAATGGCCCAGTATCTGTTCCGCGACAAACTGGGCTCCTGCACCACCAGCGTGTCCGGCAATTCCAACCGCCGGCATAATGTGGCCCTGGCCGCCAAATCCTGCAACGGCGTGGTACTCAATCCCGGCGAGGTCTTTTCCTACAACAAAACCCTGGGCCAGCGTACTGCCGCCAACGGCTACCTGCCCGCCGGTGCCTATGTGAACGGCAAAACCGTCAGCGAATACGGCGGCGGTATCTGCCAGATCTCCTCCACCCTGTATCTGGCCACACTGCGCTCCAATCTGGAAATCGTCTCCCGCACGAACCATATGTTTTATCCCGGCTACATCCCCTACGGAATGGACGCCACCGTCAGTTGGGGCGGCCCCGACTACCAGTTCAAAAACAACACCGATTACCCCATTAAGCTGGTGGTCACTTACTCCGGCGGCAAAGCCACCTGCACCATCTACGGCACCAATCTGACGGGCTCCAGCGTGAAGATGGAGTACAAGATCCTTTCCACCACCTCCTTTGAAACCGTGGAAAAGGAAGATCCCTCCCTGGCCCCCGGCACCAGCCGGGAAGAGCAGAATGGCTACACCGGCTACAAAGTTGCCACCTACCGCTGCGTATATGACAAAGACGGCGGCTTGATCAGCCGCACGCTGGAAGCCAACAGCACCTATAAATCCCGCAACCGCATTGTCCTGGTGGGCCCGGCCCAGGCCGCGCCGCCCCCCGAGCAGCCTTCCAAACCTCCGGTCGACGGCGGCGAAACCGATTCCGGCAGCACCCCCGGTTCCGGCACGGAAAACGAAGGCGGCACGACGCCGGTCACGCCGCCCGTGCAGCCCGATACCAGCACCGGCGCCACCTGGGAATCCCCCCGCGCGTCTTGAATCCCGCCTTTTTCGACAGACTGTCAAAAGCCGCAGAGAAAAGCTCTGCGGCTTTTGTGCATTATAGGGAAAATGGCCGGGAAGCGGCCTGATTCCCTGGTTTTCTCCTTTTTTGCGGTTGAAAAAATTCCGCCGGATGGATATAATGATTTTATTCTTAATTTTTTTGCGGGCTGCGCCGCGCAAAGTCACCAAAGAAAGGAAGTTATCCTGTCATGCATTTGATGGAAGAGCGGATCCGCAAAGACGGTATTGTTCGCGCAGGTAACGTACTGAAAGTGGATGGTTTTCTCAACCACCAGATGGATATTGAACTGTTCAACGAGATGGGCAAGGAGTTTTTCCGCCTGTTCGGCAGCGAGCAGGTCACAAAGATCGTGACCATCGAAGCCTCCGGCATCGGCATTGCCTGCATTGCAGCCCAATATTTTCATGTGCCCGTGGTATTCGCCAAAAAATCCGAAAGCAAAAATCTGGATGGCGACGTCTATACCAGTTCCGTCGCTTCCTTCACCCATAACAAGGTATATGATATCCGCATTTCCAAAAAATATCTCAGCTCCCAGGATCGGATCCTGCTGATCGACGATTTCCTGGCCAAGGGCAACGCACTGCTCGGCCTGCTCGATGTCTGCCAGCAGTCCGGCGCCACCGTGGTGGGTGCCGGCATCGCCATCGAGAAGGGATTTCAGGAAGGCGGACAGCTGCTGCGCAAGCGGGGCCTGCGGGTGGAGTCCCTGGCCATTATCGAAAGCATGACCGAAGACGGCGGCATCACCTTCCGTCCCCAGTAACCGGGTTATAACGCCGTTTCGGCGTCATAATAAAATCAAACTATGATTTTGGAGGAAAGATCAGAATGAAAAAGATTCTCGCTTTTGTTTGCTCCATTGCCATGATGGCCACTCTGCTGGCCGGCTGCGGCAACGGCAACAATCAGCAGGCTTCCGGCAGCGAAAACGGTGAAGGTACCGGCATCGCTGTGGAAAACATCAAGGTCGGCGTGATCCACATCGGCGACCCCGCCACCGGTTCCGGCTACAGCTACACCCATGACCAGGGCATCGTTGCCATGCAGCAGACCCTGGGCCTGGAAGACAGCCAGATCATCCGCAAGAACAACATCGACGATGCAGACGCTACTGCCATCGAAAATGCTATGAACGAGTGTATCGAAGAAGGCTGCAATATCATCTTCGCCACTTCCTGGGGCTACATGGATACCTGCGAAGCTCTGGCAGCAGAGTATCCCAATGTGTTCTTCTCCCATGCCACCGGCTATAAGTCCAACGGCGAAAACTTCAACCACTATTTCGGCCGCATTTACCAGGCCCGTTACCTGTCCGGCATTGTGGCCGGCCTGAAGACCCAGTCCAACAAGGTTGGCTATGTCAGCGCTATGGGCAGCGACAACGGCGAGTGCACCTCCGGCATCAACGCTTTTGCTATGGGCGTGGCTGCTGTCAATCCCGACGCCATTGTGGAAGTGAAGGTCACCAACTCCTGGTATGATCCCGAAGGCGAAGGCCAGGCTGCTCAGGCTTTGATCGACGATGACTGCGACGTTATCGCCCAGCACTGCGACACCAACAACCCCCAGATCGCTGCCCGTGATGCAGGCGTTTGGGGCGTGGGCTACAACTCCGACATGACCGCCGAAGTGGGCGACAGCGTGCTGACCAGCGTGGTCTGGAACTGGGGCGCTTACTACACCGCCGCTGTGCAGAATGTGATCGACGGCACCTGGACTCCCGGCGTCCATGTGGAAGATTACTTTGGCTCCATGGCCGACGGCCTGCTGAGCATCACCACCCTCTCCAGCGAAGTTGCTGAGGGCACCCAGGAGGCTGTGGACGTGGCCAAGGCTGCCATCGAAGACGGCTCCTTCGACGTGTTCACCGGCACTTACACCGACGCTGCCGGCAACACCATCGGCTGCAACGGCGTGATGGAGTGCAACGACGGTACCACCATGGAAGTGGACGGCACCAACTACGCTGCCATCACCGCATACTACAAGAACGTCGTCGTTAAGTAAGACGTTTACAATTTCAAAGAGGGCGGTTCCATTCGGGCCGCCCTCTTTTCGGTACTGCGCCGGCCTTCGGGCCGGCGGCCGAGCAAAGCCGAAAAGGGTCCTTTTCGGCTTTGCTCGGCAAAAGAAAGAAAATGAAATGGGGCCCGGCACATACCGCCGCGGCCCGTCACTGAATCAAAAAGAGGTGGGGGAATACAATGGCTGAAACGGTAGACGCAATCCGCTGCGAGAAAATCACCAAAGTCTTCGGCAGCGTAGTCGCCAACGATCAGATCGATCTGGATGTCCGCTACGGCGAAATCCTGGCCCTGCTGGGGGAAAACGGCAGCGGCAAAACCACATTGATGAACATGATCTCCGGCATTTATCATCCTGATGGCGGCACCATTTATGTGGACGGCAAAGTCGCCTCGATCCAGAGTCCGCTGGATGCCCAAAATTTGGGGATCGGCATGATCCATCAGCACTTCAAGCTGGTCAACATCTTCTCCGCCATGGAGAATATCGAATTGGGCACGCCCGGCAAGAAGCTGCCGCCCAAGGTGTTAAAACAAAGAGTATTCGAACTGTGCGAAAAATACGGTCTGGAAACCGATCCCGAAAAACCGATCCACGCCATGAGCGTTTCGGAAAAGCAAACGGTAGAAATTCTGAAAGTGCTGTACCGCGGCGCCCGCATCCTGATCCTGGACGAGCCCACCGCCGTACTGACGCCCCAGGAAACGGAAAAGCTCTTTGCGATCCTGCGCCAGATGCGCAAAAACGGCTGCGCTGTGATCATCATCACCCATAAGCTCAACGAAGTGCTGTCCATTTCCGACCGGGTAACCATCCTGCGCAAGGGCAAGAGTTACGGCACGGTCAACACCGCAGAGGTGGATGTATCCAAACTGACGGAACTGATGGTGGGCCACGCCGTCACCCTGGAGATCGACCGCCCGAAAACCGACGACCCCCAGGATATTCTGAAGCTGGTGGATCTGACCGTGAAGCGCAAGGACGGCAGCATCGCCCTGGACGATATCAACTTCTCCATCCGTTCCGGCGAGATCCTGGGTGTGGCCGGCATCGCCGGCAGCGGCCAGAAGGAGCTGTGCGAAACCATCGCCGGACTGATCCAGCCTACGCAGGGCGCCATTTTGTATAAAAAAGAAAACCTTGCGGGCAAAACGCCCCGGGAACTGATCGATATGGGTATTTCCATGAGTTTCGTCCCCGAGGACCGGTTGGGCATGGGCCTGGTGGCCGGCATGGGTATGACGGACAATATGCTGCTGAAAACCTATACCCACGGCAAGGGCCCCTTTGTGGATCGTGCTCCCTCCCGCGCCCTGGCAGAAGATCTGATTGAAAAGCTGGGCATCGTCACCGCCGGCGTGGAAATGCCGGTGCGCATGATGTCCGGCGGCAATGTGCAAAAGGTGCTTCTGGGCCGCGAGATCGAGTCCAACCCCGATCTGCTGATCACGGCCTACCCCGTGCGCGGCCTGGATATCAACTCCAGCTACCTGATTTACGACCTGCTCAACGAGCAGAAAAGAAAAGGCGTCGCCGTGGTCTATATCGGCGAAGATCTGGATGTGCTGCTCCAGCTGTGCGACCGGCTGCTGGTGCTGTGCCACGGTAAAATTACCGGCATCGTAGACGCATCCCAGGTGACAAAAGAGCAGGTCGGCCTGATGATGACCGGCGAAACTGCGGAGGAGGTCATGGAATATGGAAACTAAAAAGAAAGAGCCTCTGATCCGCGTTGTCAAACACGCCGAGCTGACGAGGCGGCAGAGCGTCGGCCTTCGGATCCTGGCGGTGCTGCTGGCCCTGGTGGTGGGCGGCCTGTTCATTGCGCTGATCGGCTATAATCCCTTTGAGATCTACTCCACCATGGTCTCCGGCTGCTTCCGCTCCCCCATGGCGATCCAGTCCACCATCAAGTTCTGCATCCCCATGTGTATTTCTGCCCTGGGCGTTACCCTGGCTTTCAAAATGAAATTCTGGAATATCGGCGGCGAAGGCCAGCTGATCATGGGCGCCGTGTTTGCTTCCTTCTTTGCCCTGTTCTGCAGCGATATGCCCCATCTGCTGCTGTTGGTCGTCATGTTCATCGCCGGCTTTGTCGGCGGCGGCCTGTGGGGCCTGATTCCCGCCGCCTGCCGCGAAAAATGGGGCACCAACGAAACCCTGTTCACCCTGATGCTGAACTATATCGCCCTGTACATCGTCGCCTTCCTGCGCGACGGCCCCTGGCGCGATCCCGAAGCCGCCGGCTTCAACAAAATTGCCCGTTTCGATCCCAACGCCATGCTGGACAAGGTCTTCGGCGTCCAGGCCGGATGGATCATCATGCTGGTGCTGGTCGTTGTGGTGGCCGTATATCTGAAGCGCACCAAGCAGGGCTATGAAATCGGCGTGGTGGGCGAAAGCCGTGACACCGCCCGCTATGCCGGCATCAATGTCAAGCGCGTGGTGCTGCGCACCATGTTCCTTTCCGGCGGTATTGCCGGTATTGCCGGTATGGTTCAGGCCACCGGCTCCGACATCACCCTGAGCATCGGCGTTGCCGGCGGCGTGGGCTTTACCGGCATCATCATCGCCTGGCTGGCCCAGCTCAATCCCTACGTGGCCCTGCTGATCTCCTTTGCCTTCAGCATCCTGGTCAAGGGCTCCAGCGTGGTGCAGTCCACCTTCGGCCTGTCCACCGACTGCGCCGAAGTGCTGCAAGGCATCATCCTCTTCTTCATTATGGCTATGGAATTCTTTGTCCGCTACAAAATTGTATTCCGCGGCCATTCAGAAAAGGTGCGGACCAAATCGGAACCGTCCGACGACAGCGCAGCAGGAAAGGAGGCTGAACAGGCATGATCTCCCTGGCATTTATTTTGAAATTCATTGTCGCCGCCGTGGGCGCCGGTACGCCGCTGCTCTTTGGTACAGTGGGCGAAATCATGTCTGAAAAAGTCGGCCACCTGAACCTGGGCGTGGAGGGCATGATGGCCGTCGGCGCCGTGGCCGGATTTGCTGCCGGCTACATGACCGGCAATCTGGCCGCCGCCATGATCGCCGCTTTCGCCGCCGGCATGCTGGCAGCGCTGATCTACGCCGTATTGACGGTGGGCTTTATGGCCAACCAGAACGTCATCGGCCTGACACTGACCATTTTCGGCGTGGGCCTGGCCAACTTTATCGGCGTATACATGGTCGGGCGCACCGGCACCAACAACTGGCAGCTGCCCGCCGTGCTGATCGATCAGATGAAAAATGTGAACATCCCCGTGCTGACGGATATCCCCGTGCTGGGCAAGCTCCTGTTTAACTACGATCCTTTCACCTATGTCGGCATTGCCATCGCCCTGCTGTGCGGCTGGTACCTGTTCCGCACCAAGGCCGGCCTAAACACCCAGGCCATCGGCGAAAACCCCTCTGCCGCCGACGCGGCCTCTATCCAGGTTACCAAATGGAAATATATCAACATCCTGGTGGGCGGCGGAATCTGCGGCATCGGCGGCGCTTACTGCTCCATGGTCATCAACGGCGGTATCTGGATCAGCGACTGCGTAGGTGGCTTGGGCTGGATTGCCGTGGCCCTGGTCATCTTCGCCTCCTGGAAGCCCCAACTGGCCATTTTGGGCAGCTTTGTATTCGGCGCCCTGCGCATTTTGAAGTACTATATGCCTGCCATCATCCCCATTGCATTCTTCGATATGCTCCCCTTTGTGATCACTGCCATTGTGCTGCTGATGGCCTCCATCCGCGGCGCCAAGGGCAGCCACATCCCCGAAAATCTCGGCAACAACTATTTCCGCGAAGAGCGCTGACAGTGCCTCTTTGCGCCGGTGGTCTCTGCTGCTATTTGTGCAGCAGAGACCGCTTTTTCTTTATACACTCTTTATATCTTCTTTATATTTCCCATTTTTTGTCTATAATGCCCAATAATATCTAAAAATTTTGTTTTTTACGACGGTGGATTTTCTTAAAATTCTTCTTCTTTTTTGGAATCGATGGTATTAAAATAAATAAGTTGCCGGAATTTTTTACCAGCACAAATTCGCCCCGCCGCACGGTTGCTGCACACACATGCCCGCCGGGGTAGTTATCAGAAGGTGACTCCATTGAAAAAAAAGCTCATCCCTACTTTGGCCGCTGTGGGCGCTATGCTCATCCTGTGCTGCCCCACCGTTTTCGCCGCCGAAATCATGCACGGCGCTGAGATCGGCTCCGAAATTTCCCTGCTGTTCTGCATTCCCTTTGTCGGCATGCTGCTGAGCATCGCCATCTGCCCCCTGGTCATCCCCCATCAATGGGAAAAATGGCGCTGGGCTTTTGTCCTGTTCTGGTCGCTGCTGTTCCTGATCCCCTTCGCAATGACTTACAACATCCCCACCATGGTGGATCAGCTGCTGGAATCCATGGTCGGCGACTATCTAACCTTTATTGTATTGCTGTTCGGCCTGTTCTGCGTGGCCGGTAATATCTGCCTGGAGGGCGATCTGGCCGGTACGCCCAAAACCAATGTGGGACTGCTGCTGATCGGCACCCTGCTGGCCTCCTGGATCGGCACCACCGGCGCATCCATGGTGATGATCCGCCCCCTGCTGCGGGCAAACCGCTGGCGCAGCAAGTGCGTACATACCGTGGTGTTCTTCATCTTCCTCGTATCCAACATCGGCGGCAGCCTGACACCCATCGGCGATCCCCCCCTGCTGATGGGGTTCATGCGCGGCGTCCCCTTCACCTGGACCCTGGTGCATCTGCTGCCCATCATGGGACTGAACGTGGTGCTGCTGCTGGCACTGTACTTTGTGCTGGACAACCGGGCCTATAAAAAGGATCTGGCTGCCGGCCTGAAGCCGCCCTCCGGCGGCGTAAAGCTCCGCCTGACGGGCGCGCACAACATCATCTTCATGCTGGTGATCGTGGCCGCCGTCATCCTGTCCGGCGTTCTGCCCAAGCTGCCCCTGTTCCAGGATGCCGCCGGAAATGTCCTCAGCATCCATATCTTCGGCAGCGTCAGCCTGAGCTATACCGCTATCATCGAGATCGTTATGATTCTGGCAGCTGCCTTCCTGTCCTTTAAGACCACCAAAAAAGAAGTCCGCACCAAAAACAACTTTACCTGGGGCGCCATCGAAGAAGTGGCTGTCCTCTTCATCGGCATCTTTATCACCATGATCCCTGCCCTGCTGTTCCTGAAGGCCCACGGCGCCGACCTGGGCCTGACGCAGCCCTGGCAGCTGTTCTGGTGCACCGGCGCTCTGTCCTCCTTCCTGGACAACACGCCCACTTACCTGGTGTTTATGACCACCGCAGGCGCTCTGGGCGCCACCAGCGGCCTGGTTACCACCGTTGGCACGATCGCCGTACCGCTGCTGATCGCCGTTTCCTGCGGCGCCGTTTTTATGGGCGCCAACACCTATATCGGCAATGCCCCCAACT
This sequence comes from uncultured Clostridia bacterium, assembly GCA_937915065.1. Classification (GTDB taxonomy): domain Bacteria; phylum Bacillota; class Clostridia; order Oscillospirales; family Oscillospiraceae; genus Pseudoscillospira. The sequence continues at coordinate 6,661 of CALDMR010000198.1, read as the reverse complement.
TTATGGTCAAATCTATCGCCGAAGAAAACAAGGTAAAAATGCCCTCCTTCTTCGGTTACATGGCCTGGTCTCTCAGCTGCCTGATCCCTGTGTTCCTGATCGACACAGTGCTATTCTTCCTGTAAGCAAGGGATCTGCCTGGTAAAAAACAGCGCCCCTGCGTGAATATCACGCAGGGGCGCTGTTCTCTTTTGCATTTTTATTGTGCGGCGAAGGCATACCAACCTTCTTCCGTGTTGGTTTCCACGATCCGCAATCCGGCCTCTTTCAGCCGCTGCGCCACCTCTTCAGCCCGGGTATCGATAATGCCGGAGCACAGGAAGATCCCGTCCTCAGCCAGCAGGCCGCGCACCGCAGGGGCCAGCGCAATGATCACATCCGCCACAATATTGGCCAGCACCACCTGGTATCCGCCGCCGATGGCCCGGCGCAGCTTCTCATCCGTCAGAATATCGCCGGCCAAAACGGTATAGGTCTCCCGGCCAATGCCGTTGAGCGCTGCGTTCTCATAGGCCACATCCGCCGCCTTTTCATCGATATCACAGGCCACGGCCTCCCGGGCTCCCAGGCGCAGGGCGGCAATGGATAAAATGCCGCTGCCGCAGCCCAGATCCAGCACCCGTTCGCCGCCGCGGATGCGCTGATCCAGCTGCTTCAGGCACATGCGGGTGGTGGCGTGGCTGCCGGTGCCAAAGGCCAGCCCCGGATCCAGAATCAGCGGCGTGCGGGTTCCCGTTTCTGCCTGCAGCCATTCGGGCACAATGATCAGCCGCTCTCCGATCTCGATGGGCTGGTAATACTGCTTCCAGTTATTCTCCCAGTCGGCATCTTCCACATGCTCCAGCGATAAAATCATGGGGCCCAGATCGCTGTCCGGATGGTCTGCCTTGACCTGTTCCATCGCCATGCGCACATGGGCCACCTGGGCCATGCCCTCCTCATCGTCGCTCAGATAAAACTTGATGCGGCACTTGCCGGCCTTTTCTTCCATCAGGTCTTCATCCACATAGTCCCAGTATTTTTCATTGTGCTCCAAAAACTGCTTAAAGTCCTCTTCATCCTCGATTTCAATGCCGTCGATGCCCAGGGCGGCAAGCATCGCCTCCAGCGGATCCAGCCCCTCCCGGGCTGTGTCAATGCAAAGCTGCAGCCACTTCATATATTACTCCTCCCCGGCGGCATGATCTTCATGCCCCGTATGTTTCTCTGTTTTTTTGCGGCTTTTCCGCTCCCTACGGGCAGGGGATTCCCCTTCTTCTGCTGCCCGGAGGATCTCCGTCATCCGGCGGGCGGACAAGCCGAAAGCATAGCTCAGCAGGGCAAAACTCATGGCCGTTTCTGCCAGGCCGTCTTCCTCCAACTCCGCGGGCATCTGATCCGCCGCATTATTCAAGGCGCTGCTCAGCTCCGCGCAAAAGCGGTCATAGCTGTCCTGCACGCTCTTGCTTTCCATGCCCCGGCTGGTCAGCAAAGCCACGTCCTTCACCGGCAGCACCTGTTTCAGCACGCAGATCATGGTCAGATACGCTAGATGGGTCTTGTTGTACCGCTTTCCCTCCGCCCGGGGGGCCACACCGTCTTTGATATAGTTGTTGACCATGGCCGCAGTCAGGTGATCTTCCTCGTCAAAATGAATGGTCTGGCGGCTCATCAGAGAAAGCACCTGATCCATATACAGCGAAATATCCGGAAGATTTTCCCAGGAAGCGGGCCGCTGCTCCTGCAAACGGCGCTTTAAATCCAGAATTTCCTCCATGTCACTTCCTCCTTGCATGTTCAAATCCTGTTTAAGATATGCTTATTTTATCACGATAAACTTTTTCGCGCAATATTTTATACAATATAATATCATGTGGAAAACAATGTTATTTTTGTGGAAGTTTTCCTCTGATCCCACCAGCCGCCGGAAAAAGCGCCCGCCGCCCCAAAGGGCAGCGGGCGCGGATCGTATGTTTCAAGAGCGGTTGTATTTCAGAAGGGCACGGACCGCAAGACCGAATGCAAACGCCAGGCACCACAGAAGGCCCAGGTTCAGAAAGGTCCAGAAGCTGTTGTTCCCGGCGCCGACGCACGCGCTGAAGATGGAAAAGAGTCCGCTGCCACCCCATATGAGCACCAGTCCCACGACAAAAAGGATGGTCCACAGGCTGCGTTTCTTTTTGGTCGGCGCAGGCGTTTCTTCCTGTGCAGAAAAGCCGAGCAGCTCCGCCGGGGAAACCTCCAGCAGCCGGCACAATTCTGCTAATCGTTCCGCCGTTGGAAAAGTCCGCCCCGTTTCCCACTTGGCCACGGCCTGGCGGCTTACATCCAGCTTTTCCGCCAGGGCCTCCTGGGAAAGGCCCAATTCTTTGCGCCGCCGGGCGATCAGTTCGCCCGCCGGAACCGCCGCCTTTTCCTGCCGCTTTTCTTCCTTTCTTTCTTCGTTCATATCCTCGCCTCCCGCGTAATTATGATTTCACCCTACCACATATCGGCGCAGCGTGCAACCAATTGAAGGGGGCAACTTTTAGTTGCCCCCAGAAAAAGCGATTTTTCTCATTTTCCCACACAGAAACGGGAGAAAATCGTTTCCACCAAATCCTCCCGCACGGTTTTGCCGGTCAGCTCTCCCAGGGCGGCCATGGCCTCCTCGGCATCTGTCAGCACCACATCCGGCGTCATGCCGCCCTCCAAAGCCTGCCGTGCAGCAGTCACCGCATCCAAAGCCCGGCCCAGGGCCTCCGCTTGACGGGCATTGGTCACGACCGTACCCTGGGCCCCCTCCGGCCTCGGATACAACTCTGCCACAGCCCGCTCCAAATCGTCCAGTCCCTTCCCGGTCACCGAGGATATCTCTACAACGGCTGCCGGTGCATGCTGCGGCGGGGTAAACGTCATGCAGGGAACCGGCATACAGGCTGTCAAATCAGATTTCGACCAGACCAGGATCCACTTTTCGCTCTTGGCCGCCTGCTCCAAAATGGCGAGATCTTCTTCCGTGACCGCCCCGGAACCGTCTACCACAGCCAACACCAAATCCGCCTGTTCCAGCGCCTGCCGGGAGCGCTCCACGCCGATTTTTTCCACGGCATCCTCCGTTTCCCGGATGCCCGCCGTGTCCGTCAGCCGCAGCAGCACGCCGCCGCAGAGCACCTTTTCCTCCACGGTGTCCCGGGTGGTACCCGGAATATCTGTCACAATGGCCCGGTCAAACCCCGCCAGCGCATTGAGCAGCGAGGATTTGCCCACATTGGGCCGCCCCACAATGGCCGTGGGCACTCCCTTTTTCAAAATGCGCCCCCGTTCCGCCGTAGCAAGCAGGGTGCGCAGCGTTTCTTCTCCCCGCCGCAGGGTCTGGGCCAGCTCTTGCTGGCCCAAAGGCTCTATATCCTCGTCGGGATAGTCCACCACCGCATAAAAGCGGGCAGCCAGCTCCATCAGCCCGGCGTAGACCTGTTCCACCGGCCGGGCAATGGCCCCTTCCAGCTGGCCCACCGCATTGCGAGCCTCTTCCGCCGTCTCTGCGTCGATCAGATCCACCACTGCTTCGGCCGCCGTCAGATCCATGCAGCCATTCAGGAAGGCGCGCCGGGTAAATTCGCCGGCCTTTGCCTGGCGAACCCCCCCGGCAAACAGGGCACGCAGGGCCTCCTCCAATACCACCGGCGCGCCGTGGCACTGAAGCTCTACCACATCTTCACCGGTGTAGCTGCGGGGGCCACGGAATACCACCGCTAAAATATCATCGATCGCCGCGCCGGTTCTGTCCAGCAGGGTGCAGCGGGTCAGCTGCCGATCCGGCAGTTCGGCCAGGGTTTTGCCGCCGGACAGCTTTGTCACCCCTGCCGCTGCCGCAACGGCCCCGGGGCCGCGGATCACACCAACGCCGGATGCCATCCCCCGGGCTGTAGCAATGGCCGCAATCGTATCCATTTCCATTCCCATCCTTTCTCTCACTTCCGATCCTTCTGCCGCGCTTCGATCCGACGCCAGTTGATAAAACCGTAAAGATCATTCACAAAAAAGGCGACAAAGCATACAGCCACCGAGATGTACATGGAATCCTCCAAAGAGGCCAGCACCCACAGCACGATCAGCACCAGATCGTTGAGCGCGTACCAGGCCGCATACCAGGGATTGCGGCGAAAGGTCAGGTAGGCCGCCGTAAAGCTGGTGGTCACAGAAACGGTGCTCGCCACCAGGTTTGCTGTGTGAAAATAGGCCAGGATAAAATAAAACAGCACCGTCACCCCGGCAGACAATACCGCCAGAAAGGCTCCCTCCCCCCGGCGCAGATGGTTAACGGTGACCTCGGCATGATTCCCCTGGTATGGATTGCGCATCCAGGTAACCAGGGAAAACACCGCCATGGGCAGCGTCATGCCCAAATAGGTGATCATTTCACCGTAGTAGGAAAAAGTATAGGAGATCGCCCCGTACAGCAAGCTGAATATGATCATTAAAAACTGACCGAAGGGATTGGCCTTGGCCATAAAAATAAGCGAGGTGACCCCCAGCAGGGACGCCCCCAGCGTGAAATAGTTTTCCCGGTCAAACAGCACGAAAAACAAAAGGATCATGGCGACCGAGCAGCCCCACAGCAGTTTTTCTCCCCGGGAGAAATAGTTCCCCAACGCTTTTACTTTCTTCATCGTTCCCTCCACAAAAAGGACACAGGACATCCCCGTGGAACATCCTGTGTCATGGATACTATCCGTTTACCGGGCCATCCGCTCAAACAGCTGCTGCGCTGCCGCCCGGTCTTCGCACACCCCACGGAATTCATATGCAAACTGTTTCACCGCAGCAGTGTCCCGGGAATACACGCAAAACAGATCTGCCTGGGAGTCAAACTGCAGCTTGCCCCGCAGGTCGGCCCGTTCACTGATAAAGGTTTTGGCCAGGCTGTCCCAGTCGCTGCCGGAGCCGGTCATGCCGTGTTCTGCAAACAAATCCCGCAGATACTCTCCGCAGCTCAAACCCACAGACGCACCGGTGGACTGCACCACCCAGAAAAAGGGCGCAATTTCTTCGTTGATCTCTTCTTCCAGGATCTCGCTCTCTTCAGCGGCCAACTCCGCCGCATCTGCCCGCTTATCCTGCTCCACACGAATGGCATCGCACATTTTTTGATTCCAAATATTATCACGGCCACCGTATTGGTTCAGTAAATTCTGCATCTGCTGATCCGTCATATTATGTACCATGCGGCTTAGATACGCTTCATAAGCTGCACTGTCATAGCGCCTTCCGGTTTTAGGATCTACAAACGACTCTTTGTCAGAATCCTCCGGCAGTTCAAACTGAGCCAGGGCCGCAGTTCCGGTTCGCATTTGCAGAAAAATCCGCAAGCAAACATACACCACAGCTACCACAATCACAGCGCCTATAATCCAAAGCATAAAGTACCTCCTTATGTCTTCTATCCATAAAAAGCAGGGCGGGGCGGAAAAACCGTCCCGCCCGCACAGCGATTCGTCCAGCAGCGATTACTTGATTTCTTCGCCGGCTGCCTTCTTGGCTTCAATTTCTTTCATAGCGTCCTTATGGGACAGGTTCACGCGGCCCTTTTCATCGATCTCGGTCACCTTGACCCACATCATATCGCCGATCTTGCACACGTCTTCCACCTTTTCCACGCGGTGGTTGGCCAGCTTGGAAATGTGAACCAAACCGTCCTTACCGGGAGCCAGCTCCACAAAAGCGCCGAACTGCATCAAGCGCACCACACGGCCATAATACAGGCTGCCCACCTCGGGCACAAACACGATGGTATCGATGGCCTTCTTGGCAGCATCGCAACTTTCGGGGTTGGGGGCAGAGATGAAGATGGAACCGTCGTCCTCAATGTCAATCTTGGCGCCGGTGTCGGCCACGATCTTCTGGATGACCTTGCCGCCGGAACCGATCACCTCGCGGATCTTGTCGGGATCAATGTGCATGGTCAGCATCTTGGGAGCATACTTGCTCACCTCGGGCCGCGGCTCGGAGATCACCGGGAGCATGATCTGATCCAGGATCTGGCAGCGGGCATCATAGGTGGTGTCCAGCGCTTCCCGGATGATTTCCATGGTCAGGCCGTCATTCTTCAGGTCCATCTGAATGGCAGTGATACCCTTCTTGGTACCAGCCACCTTGAAGTCCATTTCGCCGTGGAAGTCTTCCACGCCCTGGATATCAATAAAGGTGGTGAAGGAGCCGTCGTCATCCTGGATCAGGCCGCAGGAAATACCGGCCACAGGGGCCTTGATGGGCACACCGGCATCCATCAGCGCCAGGGTGGAACCGCAGATGGAACCCTGAGAAGTGGAACCGTTGGAGCTGAGCACCTCGCTGACCACACGGATGGCATAGGGGAACTCCTCCACCGGCGGGATCACGGGCAGCAGAGCCCGCTCAGCCAGGGCTCCATGGCCGATCTCGCGGCGGCCGGGGCTGCGGGCAGGCTTGGCTTCGCCCACGGAATAGCCAGGGAAGTTGTAGTGGTGCATATAGCGCTTGGATTCCTCTTCCCAGATGGTATCCAGCTTCTGGGCCGCAGACAGGGTGTCCAGAGTGCAAACGCTGAGCACCTGGGTCTGGCCGCGGGTAAACAGGCCGGACCCATGGGTTCTGGGCAGCACGCCCACTTCGGAAGCCAGGGGACGGATCTCGTTCTTGGCGCGGCCATCCACGCGGTGGC
>CALDMR010000197.1 GCA_937915065.1 uncultured Clostridia bacterium | reverse complement strand
CCTCGTCGGCGGTAAGAACGGTGTTGTCATCGACAAAGGTCACCATGTCGGGCTGCACGCCCACGGTAACGACTTTATCCAGGGTGAGGGAGCCGTTTTTGGCGCAGGTGAACAGGGCCACCCGGCCGCTGTCCGCATAATTCTCCGCCTGGAGGGCGGCAGCCAGGGTTTTCCCGTCGGGGGAGACGGCCACGGAAGTCATGTCGCCGTAAGTAAAGGAGCCGTCCTTCGCCTGCACAGCAGCCTTCACATCAAAGCTGATGCCGGTGAGGGCAGACACCGCGCCGGTGTTTTTCAGGTCTTTCATGGGGATGACGGCCAGCTTACCGCTCTTGCCGTTGACGGCGTAGGCATAGTCATTGGCGCTGTTGTAGGCCACGATCTCCATGACGCCGCCGTCCACATCGAACTGACCGGCGCTGTAACCGGCGATCTTGGTCAGGTCCAGGCTGGCGGAACCGTTCTCCATGCCCGTGGTCTGGGCCTCCGGAGCCTCCGGGGTGTCGCCAGTCTCCGACACCGTCACCCAGACGGGGTTGGCATAGAAGGAGAGATGGGTGTAGTTATAGTCGTTGATGTAGTCAAATTTCTCCTTGGTAGAAACAGACGGGATGCTGCGTTCGTGGGTAACAGGGTCGCCGTTGCTGTCCACTTCGTTGAAAGAGACACCGCGGACACGGAAGTAGAGGTCGCTGTCAGCCTCAGTGGTATAGGTCAGGGTGTAGAAGCCGTCTACGCCCTTGGCCGCAGCCAGCTCCGCCTTGGAGAAGGTCTTGACGATCTTGGCGTCGGTATTATCGGTGCTGCTGTAATTGACGCCGTCCACCTTCCCGGTGACATGGCCCATGATCAGATCCACATGGTCTACCTCGGGGGAATTGTCCGCTCCAAGCTTGGTGGCAGTGTTGTAAAGGCTCTGATAGTTGTTCTTTTCAGGGACTTTGAAACGGATAGTGACGGTGACAGGCTCCCCCTCCTTCGCAGTCAGCTCGCCGCCCATGGTGGCAGCGCCGCTGCCGTCAGAGACAGTGAAGGTGAGGTCGGAGATCAGATTTCCCTTCACAGCGTAGCTGTTGCCGGAGCGCATACCCTCCACCACATCGGAGAAGGTGAACTGTCCGTCATTACCCGGCTCCACCCAGGTGTAGTTGTTGGAGAACTCGCTGGCCCAGTAGCCGCTGGAATACTGCTCGTTGGAGCTGATCTTGAAGTGGAAGTCGGAGTTGGCAAAGTTGTAGAACTTGCGGCCCTCGGACAGCAGTGCGTCCCACACGCCGCCGGTGACGGCGATCATCTCATCGGCCCCGCCTCGGATGTCGCTGTCAGGCAGCTCACAGGAGTCATCCATCTGATTGCCGGGCAGGCCCTCAAAGCCAAACACCACGCCGGGAGCGGCGTCGTTGAGCTTCCGCAGGGCTTCGATGGTGACCTCTCCGGTGCCTCCATTGTGGCGGGAGGGATGGTTGGGCAGGATAAAACTGTCGGGGTAGTTCTGTTCCACCCACTCTGCCGCCTCCACAGCGGTATCGACGCTGCCGGAAGCGCCATTAGGGTTCTTTCGATCCCCCCATAGGGCCTGCTCGTCGATGGAGTCGCCGTCAAACAGGGAGGTATCGTCGCCATCCTGCTGGCTGCCGTAGAGCCACTCGAACTGATGGATGCCCTGGGCGGGAACGGCGTCGCCGTCGTCGGGATCGATCAGTCCCACAGAAGCGTGGTCCAGGCCGGGCATATCCCACTCAAAGCCGGAGTACAGGATCTTGTCGGCATATAGCCCCTGCATGCGTAGCTTTTCCATTTCCCGCAGCTGGGTCTGGACCGCCACATAGAACGGCACGTTATACTGACGGCTGGCATTCTTGTCCACGCCGTTGTAGGATTTACGCAGATGATCGGCCAGCATCAGATAGTCAAAACCGTCGCCGGCGGTGATATTGTCGGTTTTGGTGGCGGTACCCTTGTTGCCGTCAAGGACATCCTCATTGCGGAAGGCCGCGCCCAGGACATTTTCCAGGGACATGAAGGCTTCCGTGGCGTCTTTGGACTGGCCGGTGTGGGTGTGGTACTCGCCGCTCATCCATTTGCCCTGGGTGCCTGTCTCGGCCTGAGGAGCTTTGTCCAGACCGGCAAAGCGCTCCTCAAAATTCCAGTCGATCTCGCCCTCATTTCCGGCACCGGTGAGGAAGTTCACATCAAAGAAGGACTTTTCCTCCTCATCCAGAGAGGCAGCATAGGGGGAATAGACCGAATAGTAGATCTTATTAGCGGTTTCGTCAAACTCCAGATAGCGGAACCAGCCGTTGCCGCCGTTGTAGCTGAACTGGAAATCGGTGAGAATGGAGATAACATCCTTCCCATTATCATTCTTCAAGATCTCTACGCCGGAGCCGTGACTGTGTCCGCCCACCATCATGAACACCTGGTCATAGCCCTTCGCCAGATTCCACAGCTTCTGGCCCTGACTACTCAATTTGATGGCGCTGGGCTCCGTGTCGGAGCAGTTCTGTACATCGTGGGTGGTGACGATGGTGGGAATGTTCTGATACTGCTCCAGCATAGATTTGAACCATTCAAGCTCCCGGTTGTTGGGATTCCAGCTGGTTTTACCGCCCTCGTTGGCCAGGGACAGCACCATGTAAACCCGGTCTCCGCCCTGGAGGAACATGGCGCCGCTCCAGTCATAGGTGGTTAGGTAGCCGTTGGTGAGCCGCTCGGCCCACTCGCTGCCAGCGCCGAAGGTCTGGGAATAGCTGTCCGATGAGGCCCAGCCGTCGGGATTTCCGGGCTGGGGCAGGGTTCTGATCCCCGCTTGGGGCAGCTGGTAGAAAATACGCTTGGCAGTTTGATACTGGGTGGCGTTGTTGTTGTCCACAATGTCGCCCAGACCCACCACGCCGATCACATTCAGATCGTCGGCGGTATCGATAAGCTCGTCAATGGCGGTATCCATGACGCCACCCTCTTCTCCGCAGTACTCCACCGTATTCTGCGTATCGGGAAGCAGGACGATGTTGTAGTTGTCCTCATCCTTGAGTTCATATTCCGCATTGCTGCCGAATTCACCCACATAGTCTTCGGGGTTGGGCACCAGCCACTGCTCCTTTTCCAGAGGGCTGCCGGAGATGCGGATCTCCTGCAGGCTGCCCTGAAGGAATCTGTCCAAAGTCTGTGAACCTTCCTGCCACCAGGAGGAGCCCACGCGGAAGCGGCCGTCCTCCGGGTCTGCGTACATACCCACCATCTCGTCGGAGGCATAGTCCCGGAAGGCTTCGCAGCCATTGACATAGGTGGCGATTTCCTGCCCGTCGGACACAATCGCGATGTGGTACCACACGCCGCCTTCGTCCATGGAGACCGACCAAGCGGCGGACTCCATCTTGTGGTTATCTGCTGCGGGAGCTGTGAGGAACTGGATCTCCTTGCAGTTGGAAATCGCTGTGGACATGGTGCCCAGCTCCGGCTCGTCCATGCTGTTGATTCCCTTCGGATCATCCGTCTGTCGGGCGATAAGCCCCATCCATGCGTCAGCAGCAGTCCAATCTTCAGGGAAGTAATAGATAAACTCCATGGTGTAGCCGTCTTCAAAAGTTTCTTCATTGATGGGGGCATCGTCCACAGTGATGAAGTCGGCGCCTGTGCGGCTTTTTTTGTCTGTCGTGCCGTCGTCTCCATTGAACACCAGGCTGCCAGAGTCGCCGGTCATGCTATCCTCGGAGAATTGAAGGTACTGCTCCCATTTGGCGGCGCCGGTATCTTCCGTGGGTTGGCTGTTCACATAGAGCTGCATTTTCAGGTCGTTGCCGTGGCCGGTCTGGTCCTTAAGGACCAGGTCTCCGCCGGCAATGCTGCCGGTGGAAAAAGCCTGGCCAAATTTCCAGTCAGCCACCACATTGGGCGGCTCCTGTGCCTGCGCCGGTGTACTGCCGGCGGCAAAGCTGGCCGGAATCATGCCCACAGTCAGAACGGCGGCCATGGAAGCTGCGCCCAAACGCGTTGGCCATGCTCTGGTGAATTTGTGTTTCATGGTGCTTCTTATCTCTCCTTTTTGTTAGTTCTGAACAATTTGTCCGGGTTGATTTTACGCGGTTTTACCAAAGGCGCGCTACCATATCGCGGTAAATTTACCGCAAAATGTTTGTAAACACGGCCCATGAGCGGGCGGCGGCCCGGGGGCGGGGATGAATGGCGGAGACAGGCGAAGAAAAATTCGAGAAGTGTGATTTCATCACGGAAAAAGAAGGGGCGGGCGGTTATACTAAGCTCACAAAACAAAAAACAAGGAGGGCACGCATATGTTTGCCATGGATATCAATAAGAATAATTTTCAGTCTGAAGTGATGCAGTCCGACAAGCCCGTTCTGTTGGATTTCTGGGCCCCCTGGTGCGGCCCCTGCCGCATGGTCGTTCCCATCGTGGAAGAGATCGCCCAGGAGCGCAGCGACATCAAAGTGGGCAAGATCAATGTGGATGAACAGCCGGAACTGGCCAGCCAGTTTGGCGTGATGAGCATTCCGACCCTGGTGGTCATGAAGAACGGCAAAATCGTCAATCAGTCCATGGGCGCCAAACCCAAAAGCGCCATTCTGAGCATGCTGTAATCCCCTTTCCCTCTCTCTTTTCCTTTTTTTCATTTTCTCCATAGTTTTCCCCGCTTCCGCCGGTCCTGTCTGCGCCGGGGAAGCGCATGAACACCGCCCCGTTTGATGAACGGGGCGGTGTTTTCGCGTTTGCCCGGGGTGACGGCGGCCGCCGGGCGGGCATACAGTGAATTGACGGCCTTTTGGGCCACAGTCAATTTATTGAAGTATGGGGGAACGCGATTCATGTTATCCATTTTTGGCCTGTTGGTGCCGCTGCTGGGAACTTCCCTGGGCGCCCTGGGCGTCTTTTTTTTGAAAAACTTAAACCATACGGTGGAGAAAGTGCTGCTGGGCTGCGCTGCCGGCGTGATGACGGCGGCGTCGGTCTGGTCGCTGCTGCTGCCGGCCATCGACGCTTCGGCGGCGCTGGGGCGGCTGGCCTTTTTGCCGGCGGCTGGGGGATTTGCGCTGGGTTTTGCCCTGCTGATGGTGCTGAACCGGTATCTGCCGGAGCCCCAGCATATCCCCGGCGGCACGAAAACTTCCATGATGGCCCTGGCCATCACGCTGCACAATATCCCGGAGGGGATGGCGGTGGGGGCGGCCCTGGCGGGCGCTTTGGCCGGAGGACTGCCGGCGGCCAGCGCCGTGGCCCTGGCCGGGGGGATTGCCATTCAGAATATTCCGGAGGGCGCAGTGATTTCCATGCCCCTGGCGGGCTGCGGCATGAAAAAGGGCCGGGCTTTCGCCCTGGGGGTGGGGTCCGGCGCGGTGGAACCTTTGGCGGCGGCCGCCATGCTGGTGCTGACGGGGCTGCTGCAGCCGCTGCTGCCCTGGTGCCTGGCCTTTGCCGCCGGAGCGATGCTGTTTGTGGTGGCGGAACAGCTGCTGCCCGATGTGGGCGGCGGCCGCAGCCGCTGGGGCGTGGCAGCCTTTGCGGCGGGCTTTCTGGTGATGATGGTGCTGGATGTGGCCCTGGGGTAAGGCGCGCTGCGGCCATTGACAAGGGCGGAAGATGGGGGTATGATAGGAAGCCAAATAAAGCAAAGCGGAGAGGATCACCATGAAACTGGAAACCATTATTTTTGATATGGACGGCACGCTGCTGGATTCCCTGGATGGTTTGCTGCACAGCACCAACGCGGCCCTGGAGGCCTGCGGCTATCCCCGGCGGAGCTATGAAGAGGTGCGCGCTTTTGTGGGCAACGGCGTGGGCAAGCTGATCGAGCGGGCCCTGCCCGGGGGCTTGGAAAATCCGGATTATGAGCGGTGCCTGGCTGCCTTTAAGGAGGATTATCAAACCGCCATGATAGAAGGAACCCGGCCCTATCCCGGGATTTTGGAGCTGCTGGATTCTTTGAATGCAGAAGGATACCGTCTGGCAGTGGTGTCTAATAAAATCGACAGCGCGGTGAAAGAGCTGTCGGCCCATTTCTTCGGCGGGCGGCTGCCGGTGGCCATCGGGGAGCGGGAGCATGTGGCCCGCAAACCCGCGCCGGACAGCGTGTTCGCGGCCCTGGAAGAACTGGGCATGCCCAGGGAAACGGCGGCCTATGTGGGCGACAGCGAAGTGGATTTGGAAACGGCCCGCCGGGCGGGCCTGTCCTGCTTCAGTGTGGACTGGGGCAACCGCAGCGACGCGCAGCTTCTGGCTGCCGGAGCCACTTCCATTTCCCGCACGGCGGGCGAACTGCTGGACAAGATCCGGGCCGCAGAGTAAAAAACAGCAGAGCAAAAAAACAGACGAAAAGCAATCCGTTTGCTTTTCGTCTGTTTCTTTACAGGGGAGAGGAAATCGGGCAGATCTGCCAGGGCAGTTCCTTGGCGCAGAGGGGGCAGTGGCAGGCTTCCGGCTGCTGGAGTGCGCCGCAGTAGGGGCAGCAGCGTTCGCCGGGGGCCGCTTCCCGCACGGCTTCTTCCTCCGGCCGGGGCGGGAGAGAGATCTCGCGGCGGTTCTTTTTTATCACAGGGATTCACCTCCGGCGTGTTCCAGCAGGCGGACAAAGGCTTGCTGCTTGCGCTCCAGCAGGGCCAGACGGTCGGCATGAAAGGCGCGCAGATCGTCCAGAAGCCGGTCGAGCCGGGCGGCGGCGCCGGCCCATTGGGTGCGAACCCTGCGCACTTCGTCCTCCGGCGACATATGGCCGCCGGAAATGCCTAGGCAGGCCAGCATGCGCCCGGCGTCATCTTCCAGGCCCGGAATCTCGGCGGAGACATCCAGCTCTGCCGGCAGGCCCAGGGCCGTGAGACGGCGGCAGAACGGGCCCATATCCTGCTGAAGGGTTCGGCCCAGCTCCCGGATGCGCTCCAGCCGCTGGTATTTCAGATCCACGGTTAAAAAACTGAGGCTTTGCAGGAAACCGGCGGTTTTGCTTTGCTCCAGGTTTTGCATTGCCGCCGCCAGGGCGGCGCGGAGCCAGGCGCCCAGGGTCAGAAGCCGGGCCGCTTCGGCGCAGCGCAGGGTCAGGGCGGATAAGTCTGCCTGCTGGCGGGCAAACTCCCGGGCGAAACGCGCGTCTTGGGACAGAAGCTCCGGCAGCCGGGCCCGAAAGGCGGCCTGCCGGGCGGAAAGGGCGGTAGGGGCGTTCATGGGAGCCACCTCCTGTTTGATGTGGTCGTATGGATAGGATACCGAAGAACGGGCCGCAATGCAATCCCGTTTTTCAAAAATTTGCTTGACAAAGGAAGAACAAAGGTATAACATATGAGCAGATGTTCATATGATGAAAGGAGAAAAGCTATGGAACTGGAGAACGTGCCCGGCTGCGGCGAAGAATGCTGCCATGAGGAGCGGATCGCGGCGGTGGAACGGGAACTGCCCGAGGACGAGGTGCTCTACGATCTGGCGGAGCTATTCAAAATGTTTGCCGATTCCACCCGGGTGAAGATCCTGTACGCCCTGTTTGAATCGGAGCTTTGCGTTTGCGATATTGCCAAGGTGCTGGGGCTGACGCAGAGCGCGGTGTCCCATCAGCTCCGCATTCTCAAGGGCGGAAAGCTGGTGAAATACCGCCGGGAAGGCAAAATCGTGTTTTATTCCCTGGCAGACGACCATGTGCGCTCCATCATTGAGATGGGCATGGATCATATTTCTGAATGAAGAAGGAGGGGGCCTATATGAAAAAGACCTTCAAATTGATTGACTTGGACTGCGCCCACTGCGCGGCAAAAATGGAAGACGCCATCAAGAAACTGCCCGGTGTGCGGGATGCATCTGTCAGCTTTCTGACGCAGAAACTGACGGTGGACGCGGAGGACGACCGCTTTGAGGAAGTGATGGATCAGGCGGTTCGGCTGTGCCGCAAAATTGAGCCGGACTGTGAGATCGTGCGCCGCTGATGTGCGGAGGAAGGAGCGGCTTATGACGAAAAAACAACGGAAAGCATTGGGGCGTGTCCTTGTGGCAGCAGTGCTGTTTGCGGTGCTTTTCGCGGTGCCGGAGCACTTCTTTTTGCCCCAGTGGCTGGCATGGCTGCCTTTTGCGCCCCAACGGGTGGCGGAGAATGGGGCAGCGGCGGCAGTTTCGCCCGCCTGGCTGCACTTCGGGCTGTATCTGATCCCCTATCTGATCGTGGGGTGGGATGTGCTGCGGAAGGCAGGGCGCAATATCCGCGGCGGGCAGATCTTTGATGAGAATTTCCTCATGTCAGTGGCCACGCTGGGCGCCTTTGGCTGCGGAGAATATCCGGAAGCCGTGGCGGTGATGCTGTTTTACCAGGTGGGCGAACTGTTTCAGAGCGTGGCCGTGGGCCGCAGCCGCCGCTCCATCGCCGCGCTGATGGATATCCGGCCGGACTATGCCAATATAGAGCAAAACGGAAGCTTGGTGCAGGTGGATCCGGAGGAGGTCTCCATTGGAGATACGATCGTGGTCAAGGCCGGCGAGAAAATCCCGCTGGACGGTGTAGTAACGGCGGGAGAGAGCTCTGTGGATACTGCGGCGCTGACCGGCGAGTCCCTGCCCCAGGATGTGGGCGTGGGCAGCGAAGTCCTCAGCGGCTGTGTCAATCTGAGCGGCGTTTTGCGGATCGAAGTGAAAAAGGCCTTTGGCGAATCCACCGTTTCCAAAATTCTGGAGTTGGTGGAAAATGCCAGCAGCAAAAAGGCCAAGGCAGAAAACTTTATTACCAAATTCGCCCGGTATTATACGCCGGTGGTGGTATTTGCGGCGCTGGCCCTGGCGCTGATCCCGCCGCTGTTTACGGGCGAGTGGTCTTTGTGGATCCAGCGGGGGCTGACCTTCCTGGTGGTATCCTGCCCCTGCGCGCTGGTGATCTCTGTGCCGCTGAGCTTTTTCGGCGGCATTGGCGGAGCATCTAAGCAGGGGATCCTGGTAAAAGGCGGAAACTATCTGGAGGCCCTGGCGGAAGCGGGGATCGTGGTGTTTGATAAGACCGGAACCCTGACCCGGGGCAGCTTTGCTGTCCGCGCGGTGCAGCCTGTTGGAATGAAGCAGGATGAGCTGCTGGAACTGGCGGCCCTGGCGGAGGCCTTTTCGGATCATCCCATTTCCCGCTCGCTGAAAGCGTCTTACGGCAGGGAGATCGACCTGTCCCGGCTGGGGACGGCAGAAGAGGTGGCTGGCCAGGGCGTGAAAGCCGTGGTGGATGGCCGCACGGTGCTGGCGGGCAACGAAAAGCTGCTGGCGTCCCAGGGGATCGCCTGCGGGCCCTGCGATCAGATCGGTACGGTGATCCATGTGGCGGTGGACGGCGTTTACAGCGGCTGCGTGGTGATCGCCGACGAGATCAAACCCGACGCCGCCCCGGCGATCCGTGGGCTGCGCGGCGCAGGCGTGGGCAGGATCGTGATGCTGACCGGCGACCGCAAAGCCGTGGGCGAAAGCGTGGCGGCGGAGCTGGGCATTTCCGAAGTCCGGGCAGAACTGCTGCCGGGGCAGAAAGTGGAAGCCGTGGAGCAGCTGCTGGCGCGGAAAAACAGCAAGGAAAAGCTGGTTTTTGTGGGCGACGGCGTGAACGATGCGCCGGTGCTGGCCCGGGCGGACATTGGCGTGGCCATGGGAGCCATGGGCAGCGATGCGGCCATCGAGGCAGCGGACGTGGTGCTGATGGACGACGCGCCGTCGAAATTGCCGGAAGCCATTCGCATTGCCAAAAAAACGCTGCGCATTGTGCGCCAGAACATTGTGCTTTCCCTGGTGGTCAAGGGGGCTGTGCTGATACTGGTGCCCGTTGGCCTGGCCAACATGTGGTGGGCAGTGTTTGCCGATGTGGGTGTGATGATCCTGGCGGTGCTCAATGCCGGACGGATGCTGAAACCCTAAAAGAAAAAGCGCACTGTGGAGAACTTCTCCACAGTGCGCTTTTTGTGTTTTTACAGAGCCGAATACCGGGGGATGCCCCGTTTCCGGCGCAGCAGACGGCTGTTACAGGTGGTCGATCTCGTCGTGTTCGTGGTTGCGGTTCCAGCGGCGGACGAAAATCTGGGTAATCAGGGCCAGAAGAACCAGGATCACGACGATGACGGACATGGCTGCGATGGTGACAGGGCCGGGATCGCTGAGCATGGCGCCGATGCCCTCTTCATCATTCAGGATCACGCGGCCATCGCCCTCGCTGTATGCGGCGGGGATTTGGCTCACGCCGCCGGCATCCTGGCTGAAGGATTGCAGATACAGGGCTGCGCAGTGCCAGGCTTTTATCTCGCGGCCTTCCGAATCGTGCAGGATAGCGGTGGTGAAATCGGTGATTTCATTGCCGGCGGCATCCTTGGGAACGATTTTCAGCAGGCCGTGGGCTTGCTGCTTAACGGCGGAGAACATCTGGGCGGAATACAGGTCGGTAACCACGCGGTACAGCTTGTGGTTGTCCGGCAGGGCCAGCCCATCTTCGGTGCGCAGTTTCACATCGGTGACATAGTCCAGAACCAGGCGGTTGGGGTTGTATGTATAGGTAAGGCCAGCGGTGTACAGCTTGGCATAGGGCATCATGGCGCTGACTGAGGCGTCGATTTCGGCCAGGTCTTCCAGTTCCCGGCCGGTGACATACACACTGACCAGGGGATAGCCCATGGTGCCGTCGGCGCCCACGCCCAGGGGCAGCACATCAAAGACATCGGCAGTGGTCAGATCCCCCAGGGGCAGGGAGGCGCGCACCACGCCCAGGGGCACGGCCGCCAGAGTCATCGGCTCGTAGCTGTCGCCCTCTGTCTGCTGCAGGGTGTAGAGGTAGGCGTCGGCCAGCAGATTGCCGAAGCCGGTTTCCCCAGGGATGGCGGACAGGGCCTCCTCCGGGGGGAACAGAACATCGTTGTGGGCCAGAACCTGGTCAAAGCCCAGGCCGTATGCATCCAGATAACGGGTTTGCACCAGGGATTTGAAGGCATCCACCTGGGCGGCTACGGCGGGATCTTCGGCCAGACTGCCGTCGATGGGGTACAGGGCGTACCGCTGCACAGCCCAACGGCCGTCGGCGGCGGGGATCAGCGTGATCTCGCCCAGATTCCGGCAAAAGGCGCCGGCGGAAACAATATGGGTGCTGCCTACCTGCAAGGGCTGGGTCAGGGTGGTGTGGGTGTGGCCGCTGACAATCAGATCGATCTCCGGTACTGCCCGGGCCAGGGCTTCGTCTTCGGAGAGTTTCGGATTTTCGTGGGTGCCGCTGTGGGACAGGCAGATGATCAGATCGGGCGAGATCTCGTCCCGCATAGTTGCTACGACCGCTTTAGCGGTTTCAATGGGATCGGCCAAAGCCATGCCGGAGTTGGGGGCGCACAGATCGCTGTCGGCGCCCATGAGGCCGAACACGGCGATTTTTTTGCCGCCGCGCTCCAAAACGGTGTAGTCCGTCAGGCCGAAGGCTTCCATGGAACGGGTCAATGCCTGGGCATCCGCCGGGGCGCTTCCGTCCTCCAGGGGAACGGTGTAGTTGGCCTGCACCAGGCGGGGCAGGGGATCGCCGCTTTGGCGGGCCGCATCCAGCATCCGGGCAAGGCCGCCGGGGCCGTAGTCATATTCGTGGTTGCCGAGGGTGGCTGCATCCACGCCCAGGGTGCCCAACAGGCGCAGCTCCGGCGCTTCCGATTCGTAGATGGTCTGGAACAGGGAGCCCATGGAAAAGTCTCCGGCGTCCAGAGTGACAGTGGTTTTGTGCTGGGCGCGGACGGCGTCCATGGCGGTTTTCAGCCGGGCAAAGCCGCCGAAACTGGCCGGCTTCGTCGGTGGATTCTGTGGGCAGCAGGCGATCATGGAGATCATGTGTGAAGAGGACGGTGATCCCGTCCTCTTCCGGTTCCGCGGCATAGGCCATACCTGCCATGGGGAGCATGAGCAGGGATACCGCCAGGGTGACGGCAATGATGATGGCGATGATGCGGATGATTTTCTTCTGCTTCAAGAAAGGCACCTCCGAATATTAAAAATAGCAACAAAATTGCTTTGCGAAGTTTACATAATTTATGTGGAAAACCTTGTGGAAACTGTGTATAAATCCGGAATTTCCTGGGGTTTCGACAAGTTGCGACAAAATTATGGGCAAAAAATAATGTTATTTTTCAGGGGGATAGATCCCGTGGGCCGCGGCGTGGGCCTTGATCTTTTCCCAGCTCTCGTCGCTCAGTACATGCTCCAGGCGGCAGGCGTCGGCGCGGGCGTTTTCTTCCGAAACGCCCAGGGCCATCAACAGGGATGTCAGGATTCGGTGGCGTTCGTACACGCCTTCGGCAACGGCGCGGCCCGCCGGAGTCAGGGTGATCAGGCTGCTGTCGTCCATTTCGATATAGCCGCTTTGCCGCAGCTTTTTCATGGCGATGCTCACGCTGGGCTTGGAAAAATTCAGTTCGTTGGCAATGTCCACCGAACGAACGAGGCCGTTTTTTTCCTCCAGCATCAGAACAGCTTCCAGATAGTTTTCTGCCGATTCATAAAGTTGCATGGGTGGATGCACCTCCTGCCTGCGGTCATTGGTTATTTATATAGAATAGCAAATGCCGCGCGCCTTTTCAAGCACTTTGTCTGGGGAATCGCTGAAAGGGAGACATTGTGAAATGGGAGAAATTGTGGTATCCTAATCAAAAAAAGCGCCCTGCAGCGGCGCGGAAGGAGTATTTCTTTGGAACGAATTGCGTGTCTGGTGATCGGTTATGGCTTCGGACTGATTTTATTTGCGGATGTGGTTTCCCGCCTGCGCTGGAAAAAAAGCGCCCGGGAGATCGGCAGCCATAATCCGGGAACGGCTAATATCACCCGGCAGATGGGCGTGAAATGGGGCCTTGTGGTGCTGGCGGGCGACCTGCTGAAAACGGGGGCGGCCTGCTGGCTGTGCGCGGCGCTGTTTCCGGAGCTGGGGCGGATGGTTTACCTGTGGGCTGGCCTGGGCGTGACGCTGGGGCACAATTTCCCGGTGTGGTCGTGCTTTCGCGGCGGCAAGGGCGTGGCCACCACCTGCGCCTTTCTGGTGCTGTTTTCCCCCCTGTGGTGCGGGCTGTGCGTGCTGCTGGGCGGAGCGGTGGTGCTGGCAACGGGATATTTGCCGGTGGCAGCGGTGGTGATCACCGGGGCAGCCCTGGTGCCCGCCGGACTGCTGGGCGGCCCAGAGGGCTTTTGCCTGGTGCTGGCGGCGGGGCTGCTGATGACCCAGCGCCACTGGCGGGGGCTTGTGCGGGCTGTGAAGGGAGAAGAGCGGCGCGCTTTGCGGAAAAAGGGCGAAAAAACCTAAGAAAATCCCAAGGAAAAATTTACCGATTGTTCACAGATCTGCCGCGGGCGGGAATTTACTTTTTGCAGAGGCCATGATAAAATACAAATAAAGGCGCATGCTATGATATGTGCCGAGACGGATTAAAAAAGGAGTTGTGTATTATGGCAGAATTCAGCTTTAAGAACATCTTTTTGGCAGGCGTGGGCGCCACGGCTTATTCCTTTGAAAAGGCCCAGGAACTGGTGGACGATCTGGTGAAAAAGGGCGAGCTGACCGTGCAGCAGGGCAAGGTCGTTAACGAGGAGCTTAAGCACAACATGTCCGAGAAGCTGCGTAGCGCGGCAGACAGCATCGAAAACGCAGGCAAAAAGGCCGGTGAGTTCGTTGCCGATGTGGCTGACGAGCTGTCCGACAAGGCGGAGGATCTGCTGGACAAGGTGGAAGAGATGACCGCCGAGCAGCGCGCCGCTTTGAAGGAAAAGCTGGAGCAGCTGGATAAGAAAGACGAAGAATAAGCATCATGGCAGAGCAGCGGAAAGCCGACGCGGCGGCGCCGCAGCCGGCGCCCCGCGAAAAGCAGAAAAGCCGCCTGCATGAGATCGTGGAGATTCTGCGGCGCAACGACATTATCCATGGCGTTACGCCGCAGAAACTTACCGTCATGCTGGAGGAGCTGGGCCCCACCTTTGTCAAGCTGGGGCAGATCATGTCCATGCGCTCGGATATGCTGCCGCAGCGCTATTGCGACGAACTGAAAAAATTGCGCGCTTCCGTGGCGCCGATGCCCTTTGAAACGGTGCGCGCGATCATTACGGAACAATATGGGAAGCCGCCGGAGGAGATATTTGCTTTTATTAAAGAGCAGCCCCTCGGGTCGGCTTCTGTCGCCCAGGTGCATGCCGCGCGGCTGCGCAGCGGCGAGGACGTGGTGGTCAAGGTTCAGCGGCGGGGCATCCATCAGGTCATGGAGCAGGATCTGGCCATCATGCGCCGGGCGGCGAAGCTGCTGCGGATCATGCCTGTGGCCGGGGATGTGATCGACTTCAACGGGCTGCTGGATGAATTCTGGACCGTGTCCCAGCAGGAAATGAACTTTTTGATGGAAGCGGAGCATTTGTCCCGCTTTGCATCATTGAACAACGGGATCGCCTATGCCACTTGCCCCCGAGTGTACCGGGAGCTGAGCACCTCCTGCGTGCTGGTGATGGAGCGGGTGAACGGCATTCCCATCGACCGCCTGGATGATCTGCGCAAAAATGGGTACAACACCGACGAGATCTGTGAAAAACTGGCGGAAAATTACATCAAGCAAATTCTGGACGACGGCTTTTTCCATGCAGACCCCCATCCGGGTAATCTTATCATCCGCGGCGGGAAAATCGTCTGGTTGGATCTGGGCATGGTGGGAGTGCTGTCCAGCCGCGACCGGCAGGTGTTCCGCACGGCGATGCTGGCAGTGACCCGGCAGGATATTTACGAGCTGGAAAACGCCATCATGTCCATCGGCGTGATCAAAGAAAAGGTCAATCACAACGAGCTGTACGAAGATATTCGCATTTTTGTGGATCGCTACGGCAACAGTGACCTGTCAGACCTGAATCTGGGCCAGATCCTGGCCGAGGTCATGGAGATCGCCGCCAAGCACCACATCGGCTTGCCCAACAGCATCACCATGCTGATCCGCGGCATTCTGACCATTGAGGGCGTGCTGGAAGACTGCAGCCCCAACACCAGCATCAGGCACAGCGCTGCTGTCAGCATGATGGAGATCCTGGCCCGCCATTTTTCCGCAGGCACTTTCAACGCGGACAATATGGAGAAGGAAGTGCGCCATCTGCTGCGCAAGGCCATGGGCAGCGTGGAAAAAATTTCGGATATTCCGCTGAATCTGGCGGATATCGTGAAAATGACCGTGCGGGGCCAAACGAAGATCAACCTGGAACTGACGGGGTCCGAAGAGCCCCTGAGCAAGATCGACCGCATGGTGGATCGGGTGATTTTCGGTATCATCGACGGCGCTTTGCTGATTGGATCGAGTATGCTGTGCACCACCAATATGACGCCGAAGATTCTGGGCATCCCGGCCATCGGCGCGGTGGGCTTTTTCATTGCCTTTGCCCTGTCGGGAGTACTGCTGATCGATATTATCAAAAAACATAAATAAATATGGAGTGAATCTGAATATGCAACTGAAAAAGAAAGCGGCGCTGCTGGCGGTGCTGTGCCTGTCCCTGGGCCTGCTGGCCGGCTGCGGCGGAAACGGAAATCAAACGCAGAACGGCGGCCAGGACAGCAGCGCTTCCGCCGGTGCAGAGCAGGGTGGCGAAAGCCTGCTCAGCGGCAAGCACCATGTGGAGATCGAAGTGCAGGATTACGGCACCATTTCCGCAGAGCTGGACGCAGACGCCGCACCCATCACTGTGACCAACTTTGTCAAGCTGGCCCAGGAGGGCTTTTACGACGGCCTGACCTTCCACCGCGTGGTGCCCGGTTTCGTGATCCAGGGCGGCGATCCGGAGGGGAACGGCACCGGCGGCAGCGGCGAGAGCATCAAGGGCGAATTCAGCGCCAACGGCGTGGAAAACAACCTGTCCCATACCCGGGGCGCCCTTTCCATGGCCCGCGCCCAGTCCTATGACAGCGCATCTTCCCAGTTCTTTATCGTGCTGGATGACAGCGCGGTTGCCAGCCTGGACGGCGGCTATGCGGCCTTTGGCTATGTGACCGAAGGCATGGAGATCGTGGACAAGCTGTGCGAGGAAACGCCGGTATCCGATATGCGCAGCGGCCTGGTGGCCGCCGAGGCCCAGCCGGTCATCACCCGGGTGACCGTGGTGGATTAAGGGCCGGAACGGTATAGATACAGTTAAACCGCCCCCGCGGCCATGCCGTGGGGGCGGTTTTGCGGATAGTAAGGCCGGCATATGTGATTTTGTACATATTTTTTCGCATTTATTGGTCATAATGCCATAAAGAGAGGGGCGCAATCCGGAAAGTTCGGATACTTTTCCGCTATACAGCGGCGGGAAAAAGGGGTATACTTATATCATACCTCAGAAGAAAGGAGGCAGATAAAATATGATGGAGAACAAGTTCATCGGTCTCGACGTGGACGATTTGATCTACGGTAGAGAAACGAGAGAGACCAGCCAGCGGTAAACCGCCGTGCCTTGCTTGTATCCACACGAAAGTGTGGTTTTTTTGTACCCATTCTGGCCCATTCAACCGGAAAGCAGCTGCGTTGAGCCCGGCTCCGCGGCGTTTATGATACAATCCCACAGCAAAGCACAGATACCGCAAAAAAGCGCAGCCCCCGCCTCATGGCGGGAGCTGCGCTTTTTTCTTGCTCAGGCCTGCCCCGCGGCCCGCAGCCGCCGGAATTCGTTCTCCAGGGCGCTGCAGTTGGAGGAATCGCCCCCCTCGGTGCCCCGCTCGATGGCCCGGTCGTAATACCAGATTTTATATTCGATTTTCTCCAGGTTTTTCCGGTAGGCGGCGATCTGGGCCTCCACCCGGGCTTTTTGGGCAACGAACAGGGCGCGGCGCTGCTGCAGCGTGGCGTCCCCCTCCATGCACCAGTCGATATACTGCTTGATGTCCCGGATGGGCACGCCCGTGTTTTTCAGGCACTCGATCACGGAGAGCCAGTTGAAATCGCTGTCCCGGAACAGGCGCTGGCCGCCGGGGGTGCGTTCCACAAAGGGCAGCAGCCCCTCTTTGTCATAATAGCGCAGGGTGGAAATGGTCAGCCCGGTTTTTTCAGCGGCCTGGCCGATGGTATAGGTTTGCATCCGGCAGTCCTCCCTTAAAATTTTCAAAAAATCAAAAATACCCCTTGACCTAAAGTGAACTTTAGATTGTATAATCAGTGTAATGAAAAACCCTTGGGATTGCAAGGGTGAAGAGAAAGGAAGTTTTCGGCATGATGCATAATTTTACGTATTGGTCCCCCACGGAAGTGGTTTTCGGCAAGGGCACGGAAAATGAAGTTGCTTCCTATGTGAAGAAATACGGCGGCAGCAAGGTGCTGCTGGTTTACGGCGGCGGCAGCGTGGTGCGCAGCGGCCTGCTGGACAAGGTGAAGGGGCTGCTGGAGCAGGCCGGCATCGAACAGGAGGAATTCGGCGGCGTGCAGCCCAATCCCACGGTGGAGTATGCCCGGGAAGGCGTGCAGAAGGCCATTGACTGCGGCGCGGACTTTATCCTGGCCGTGGGCGGCGGCAGTGCCATTGATACGGCCAAAGGCATTGCCCATGGCGCGGCAAACCCCGACATTGATATTTGGAAGTTCTGGGCGCGGGAGGAAGAGGTGACCAAATCTCTGCCTGTGGGCGTGATTTTGACCATTTCCGCTGCCGGCAGCGAAACCAGCGCATCCTCCGTGCTGACCAACCGGGAAACCGGCAGTAAGCGGGGCCTGGACAATATCTCCTTCAACTTCCCCAAGTTTGCCATTATGAATCCGGAGCTGACGTTTACCCTGCCGGTCTATCAGGTGGCCTGCGGCGTGACGGATATTATGATGCACACCCTGGATCGCTACTTTACGCCCGTGGACAATGAGCTGACCGACGCCATCGCCGAGGCCCTGCTGCGCACGGTGATCGCCAGCGGCGCTGTGGCGGTGAAAGATCCCCATAATTATGACGCCATGAGCGAAGTGATGTGGTGCGGCAGCGTGTCCCACAACGGGCTGACCGGCCTGGGCGGCCCCGGTGATTTTGCGCCCCATCAGCTGGGTCATGAACTGTCCGCCATGTATGACATTGCCCACGGCGCATCCCTGTCGGTGGTGTGGGGCGACTGGGCGGAATATGTCTGCGACGCCAAGCTGGAGCGCTTTGTCCGCTATGCCAAGAATGTGTGGAACATCACCGAGGGCAGCAACGACGAAATTGCCCGCGCCGGCATCCGGGCCACGGTGGAGTATTTCCAGTCCATCGGCGTGCCCACCTGCTTCAGTGAAGCCGCAGAGATCGGCGTGCAGAGCGACGAAGCCCTGAAGGATCTGACGGAGCGCTGCACCTATCAGGGCAGCCGCACCATCGGCAGCTTCAAGGTGCTGGACGGCGAAGATATTTATAAAATTTACCAGGCGGCCAACCGCTGAGAGCGGTGCCGGACAAAACCCGCCCGCCGCGCAGGAATGCGCGGCGGGCGGTTTTTTTGTTTTATTAACTAAATAGTTTATAAAATATTGACAGGACCGGGGTGCTGTGTTACAGTTGTATTAACTAAATAGTTAATAAAGGAGGGGTACCATGAAGGAGCGGGTGACGCTGTCCGACAGCGAATGGATCATTATGCAGGAGATTTGGAAACGCGACGGGGCCACATTCCGGGAGATTTGCGGCGGCGTGGCAGAGCATCAGTGGAGCAAGCCGGCGGTGGCGGCGTTTCTCAAGCGCATGGAAAAGAAAGGGGCCATCCGCAGCGAAGAGGCCGAACCGGTGAAGCGCTACTATCCGCTGCTGCGGCAGGAGACCGCGGTGCAGCAGGAAACCAAGGAACTGCTGGGGCGGGTCTACGGCGGGGATGTGGCGCTGCTGGCCCAGTCCCTGGTGCAGTCCCGGGCGCTGGACGATGCGGAGATGGACGAGCTGATCGCCCTGCTGAAAAAGGGGAGGGAGAAGAAATGAGAGAATTTTTTCAAGCGTTCCTGATGATGAGCCTGCAGGGGGCGGTGCTGATTGCTGTGCTGCTGGTGCTGCGCTCGGTGTTTTGCAAGCGCATGGCGCCCGGCGTACTATATGCGCTGTGGCTGATCCCGGCGGTGCGGCTCCTGATCCCCGGCAGCGTGGCCAGTGTGTTTTCCTTTTTAAACCTTTTTTCCGAAGAAGCGGAGCAGCAGGTGCTGGCAGCCGCCGCCATGCAGACCGGCATGGTGCATGTCCCGATGGAGATTCCGCCCGTGGCCATTGGGCCGGGGATGGCGCTGCCCCTGGAGACAGCGCCGTATCCGCAGATATCCGGACTGATTGTGTTCAACGGCATCGCTGTGCTGCTGGCCATTTGGATCGCCGGCATGCTGGCGGTATTGCTGCTTGCAGCATGGAAGAATTTTGCATTTATAAGGCGGGCGAAAAAAGATGCGGTATGCGTTGAGGCCGACTGTTCGCTGCCGGTGTATTTGAGCGAATATATTTCCTCGCCCTGCCTGTGCGGCGTGTTTCGGCCGGTGATCCTTGTGACGGATGAAGCGCTGGAGAGCGACGCCTCCCTCGAGCTTGCCCTGCGGCATGAGCTGGAGCACTACCGGGTGGGCGACCGCTTCTGGGCGCTGCTGCGGCTTTTCTGCTGCGCGGCGCACTGGTTCAATCCGCTGGTGTGGATTGCGGCGAAGGCTTCCGTGCAGGACTGTGAGCGCGCTTGTGATGCGCGGGTTTTGAAACACGCGGATCAGGCGGAGCGGGAGGCTTACGGCGCGCTGCTGCTGTCCTGCCTGAAGGGGCCGCGGGCGCGGCACAGCCTGCTGTGCGCGGCGTCGCCCATGGGCGGCAGCAGGGAGGCGCTGCGCCGGCGCGTGGCGCTGATCGCCGAGAAGCCGGTGACGAAAAAAGCGGCGGTGGTTTTGCTGGCGGTCTGCGTGGGGCTGACTTGCCTGGTGGCCTGCACTACGCGCACCCAGGCGGGGGCGTTGGAACAGCTGCAGAGCCGGATCGCGCCGGAGCAGCAGATCCTTTGCGACGGCGAACAAAGCACCCTCACGGGACGGACGCTGATCAATGTGCTTTCTGATAAGGAGTGGATGGAAATCGCCGCCGAGGACTTTGCCGAGGATGAAAGGCGGAGTGTTTTGTATTCCTTCGCCGGTACTTGTGCGGATGCGGCGGATGCCTCCTGGCTGCTGTCCGTGGAGCGCTGCGCGGTGCAGGTGCCGCTGGATGATCTGGGGCTGGCCCAGGGCGATCTGTGTTATGTGGGCCGCATTGTGCTGCCCGGCGGAAAAGAAACCTGTTATGCCATGCCCGAAGAGGATGCCCATTGGCTTTGGGCAGTACAGCGTTTGGGCGCAGATGAAAAGGTGTTCCATTCGGCGCTGCCGGAGGGCGGTGAGATTGCCATGGTTTGCTCTGATCCGGCCATGGGCATGGAGCGGCACTACTTCTTCTCTTCGGGCAACGGCGCCGCTTATACCCCTATTGACAGCGATCTGGATGAACAGTACGCCCGGGTGGCGGAGAATATGCTGTTTGTCAGCCGGGATGTGGGCTTTGTGACCTTCCGCTATGAAAACGCGGAAACGGCGCCGGATCTGTTCCGCACCGCAGACGGCGGCAAGACCTGGCAGCGTGTGACGCTGCCCATGGGCGACATTACCACCGAAAATGGGTACGGCAATATCCGCGTGACGGAGATCGCCTTTGAGGATGAAAAAAGCGGCACGCTGACGGTAGGCATGAATCATTACGGCATCAGCGGCGATCTGGCCGCCCGTTTCACCACCACCGACGGCGGAGAAAGCTGGTGGGCCGTGACCAGCGGCGGGCCAATGCAGCATACGGATGCAGGCACGGTGGAGCGCACCGCAGATCCGCAGGATCCGAAAAGCGCCTATCTGGTGCAGGAAAGAATTTCCCTTTCCCGGTTTGAGACGATGCAGCTGACTGTGCGCGGCGTGACCACGAAGATTCGGTGGAGCAGCGCAGATCCGGCGATCGCCTCGGTGGATGAAAACGGCCTGGTGCGGGGTGAGGGCCAGGGAGAAACCGTTGTCACCGCATCCTGGGACGGGCAGCGTTTTGACTGCCGGGTTTTTTGTAAATAACAGCAAATAACAGCGCGGCTGCCTTTACCGGCAGCCGCGCCTGAAACTTTATTCAACCACGCTGCCGCCGGTTTCTTCCTGGGCGGTGCGGTCTTTGTTTTCGGGGCGCTGCACCTCGCTGTTTTCGGTCCACTTGTCAATGTAGTGGACTTCCATACCGTCGCCGAAGGCGCCGGTGTAGTAGAGGATCACCTCGTCCCCCTCTTTCCAGTCGACCAGCAGGCCGGTCTGCACCGTCAAAGACAGCACCTTGTCCCCGGCGGAAACGGTGAGATTGCCGCCGTTGACAGAAATGATCTCGGCATAAACGCTGCTACAGTCTTCTTTCTCCACCCGGCGCGCATTGTTTTTCTCGGGATTTTCGTCATGGCTGCTGCCGTCGGGGGTCAGGGCGTCTTCCAGGGAGGAATTGGGCTGCCGGGCGTCGTCCGTGCCGCCGTTGGCTTTGCCGCTGCCGCAGGCGGCCAGGGTGAAGAGCAGCAGCGCTGCGGCGCTCAGGGTGAAAAGCGTACGTTTCATGGAACATCTACCATCCTTTTTTCAAATTGATCGTACCTTCAGTTTTGACCGGTGGAGAGAAAAGTATACATTCCCGGCGGAAAAAGGAAAAATCCCATTCACAAATGGCAGGATATGGTGTATGCTAAAGGTAGAAAAAATACAGAAAGAGGTTTTTCCAATGAAATTCTTTATTGATACCGCCAATGTGGAGGAGATCCGCAAGGCCAATGACATGGGCGTCATCTGCGGCGTCACCACCACCCCCTCCCTGATCGCCAAGGAGGGCCGGGATTACGCCGAGACCCTCAAGGAGATCGCCACCATTGTGGACGGCCCCATCTCCGGCGAGGTGAAGGCCACCACCGAGGATGCCGAGACCATGATCGAAGAGGGCCGCGCCATCTATGCCATGGATCCCGAACACATGGTCGTCAAGATCCCCATGACTGCCGAGGGCCTGAAGGCCATCAAGGCCCTGTCCGCCAAGGGTATCCCCACCAACTGCACCCTGATCTTCTCCGCCAACCAGGCCCTGCTGGCCGCTCGGGCCGGCGCTGCCTATGTCAGCCCCTTCCTGGGCCGTCTGGACGACATCAACGAGTCCGGTGCCAACCTGATTGCCGACATCGTGGCCATTTTCAACAACTATCCCGACATCAAGACGGAGATCATCTGCGCCAGCGTGCGCAACACCACCCATGTGACCCAGTGCGCCCTGGCCGGCGGCCACATCGCCACCGTGCCCTTCAAGGTGATCGAGCAGATGGTCAAGCACCCCCTGACCGATCAGGGCATCGAAAAGTTCAAGGCCGATTATGTCAAGGTCTTTGGCGACAAATAAAGCCTGTTCCCCCATTGCACCATTGCACCATTGCCCCGGCGCGCGGCTGCGCGCCGGGGCTTTTTGCGGTTTTTGGCCACGGTGATATGCACAATAAAATAAGCGCTTTATTGTGCAAAGTTCCGAAAAGAAGGAATTTTCAAAAAACTTTTGAAAATCCTGTCCAGTGATGCGCAAATCTTTCGTTATATTTTTATAGAAAGATGTTTCTGGTGGTGGACAAGAAATGGCGTTTCGGGTACAGTAAAGGCGGGAAAAACTTTCAGAGCAAGGGGCGTGAAGAAATGTTTTCGCTGGCACCGTGCCTGGCGCTGCTTGACAGCGCGGAGGAACAAGAGACGTTTTTGGCTCTCTATCACCGATATAACCGCCTGGTGCTGCACCAGGCAAAAAAGATTGTGGGCAAAGAGGAATGGGCGGAAGATGTGATGCAGGAAGTTTTTATTTACATTGCCGGACATTTTGAAAAGTTTTCCTCGTCCAGCCCCTGGCAGACGGCGCGGCTGGTGGTCTTGTGCACCGAGTCCCGCGCCTGCGATTTTCTGCGCCGGGAAAAGATAGAGCAGGACAAGGGCGAGCGCAAGGCGGAACAGTCCTGCTTTTTTGTCCGGGATTTTGAGGAGCGGCTGGACATCGAGCGCGCGGTGGTGCGCCAGGAGCGGCTGCAGCGCATGGCCAGGGAGATCGCCGCATTGCCGGAGGTCTACCGCGTGCCGCTGGAGCTGAAAATGAAGGATTACAGCGACGGGGAGATCAGCGAACTGCTGGGCATCTCCCTGACGGCGCTGTACAAGCGGCTGCAGCGCGCCTATGCCGCGGTGCGCCAGAGAATGGAGGCGGAAGATGACCGGTGAGGAAATGACGGTATCCTGGCGCACGCTGCTGCAGATGGCCTGCGCTCAGGTGGCTGAGGCGGAAATGGAGGCGCTGCCAACGCCGGAGGGCCTGATGGCCCTTTACCCGGACATGGCGGCGGTGGATCGGCGGGTGCTTTCTGCTGTGGCGGAGGCGCGGCGTGCAAAAAAGAAGAAAAAGCGCCCCGCCCTGCGCGCCATCCGCCGGGTGCTGATCGCGGCGGCGGTGGGGATTTCGCTGCTGTTCTGCACATTGATGACCAATGCGGCGGTGCGCGGCGCGGTGGTGGATACCATTCTGGAATGGACAGACCGTAGTCTGGGTATGCATTTTGTCTTGGAGGGCGAACTGCTGTCCGCTCTGCCGGAGGGCTATGGGCCGCACTATATCCCAGAGGGATTGGTGTATCAGGAAGAGTCATCGTTGGTAAGTGATACTGATACCATTTTTTTCTATCAGTCCGAAACAAAAGATAGTGTGTTGAGTATTCAAATTGGAATTGCAAGAAACACATCGGGTTATCGCTTGGATAATGAAAATATTGACTATGACAAAATTACTTTTAATGGCGACTCTGCCTATTTAGGCGCATTCCAAAAGAATGATGGATATGTAATGCTTTGGGTTAAAAATGGTATTGAGCATCAAATCTATTTGGAGGGTGAATTGTCGTCGTTGTCGGAAGTCTATCGTATTGCAGAAAATATTTATTGAGTGAATAATCCAGCAGGAGGCACAGCAAAATTTTGTTGTGCCTCTGTTTTTTTGCACAAATAGAAAATATAGAAATTAGAAGATGTGACAAAAATTGGGAAAAATAAAAATTTTTCGCAAAATCCTGTCCAGTACTTTCAAAATCTTTCGTTGTATTTAATAGAGAGGATCGATAAGGTTCCCCAAAAAAGAAAAGAAAGGATGATCCCTATGTACACAACAAAGCGCACATTGCCTCGCAAATTTCTTGCCATCACAATGGCCATTGTGATGGCGCTGACCATGACGGTCAGCGCATTTGCCTCTGATGTCCGGCCCAATAATTTGGATACCACAGATATTATTGGCAGCATAAATTACACTGCACAAACTTATACAGTAAATATTACAGGAGCAGCTGATGCTACAAAAATTACATTTAATGCAACGCTTTATAAAAAAGAGCTTTTAGGTCGCAAAGAAATTAGTTCCATGACTGGTAGTTCCAATGGCCGTGTTTGTTCTAAAAGCAAAAGCGCAACGATTGAAAAGGGAAAAACTTATGTGATCGAGGTGACTGCAAAAGTTTATTCCGGCGGGGTTTGGGATACGGTTGAAAAAACGCTCACAGTAAAAACCTGACTTCCCAATCCGCCCGGTCACAGAAAGGGAGGTGAGAGCGGCAATATCATGTCCCTGCAGTAGGAAAGAAGTGGAAATTTATAGACAAAAATAAGAAAGAGAGGTAAAATAAAAATGACTAAGATGAAGAATTGGCGTCCGTTTTGTTGGCCGTGGTTATGGCTGCGGGATTGATGGTTCCGGCTTTCGCTGATACAAATAATGATGGCTTTTTGCTTGGAAACAATGAATTTGTAGCTTCCGCAGATGTTACAAAAACTGAATTAGAAGGCGGAGCCGTGCAGTATGAGTTTGTAAGAGATGAGGCGGTTGCGCCAAATGATATGCAGCAAAGAAATGGCACAATTCAGGAAAGGAAAAAATCTGTCGCAGCAGTGATTGTCTTTGATGAAGAAACGGAAAACATGGTTGATGAAAGGATCGCAACAATAAAAAACTCTTTGCAAGGAATTTCGGTTACAGCGACACCGGAAAATCCGTCATCCGGTTGGTTTTTTGGTGATTCCTTGTATATGGAAATTGAGACATTTTATACATCAACTATAATAAAGAATCAGACATGTTGCAAAATTACCAAAGTTGTAACACGTACCGAAGTAAATAGCGGAACAATTCTTAATACAGCAGTACTTAATGTATATGCTCTTGGCGTTACACCTGGTACGGGTACTGTTAATAAGGAGTATGAAAAAAACATTAAAGGGCTGGGTAATCCTTATACATGCACAGAACCCAACAATTGGCCCTACATTTCAAACAGCGGGCCTATGCTGGGGGCAAAATTAACCTGCACAGCAAGAAGATCCTCCGGCGAAGTAGCTGGGCCGTTCATCGTTTCGGATCCCGTTTTTGTAAACTAATCTTTACCTGTTAAGATTTCTTGGGGGAGGATGAAAATGACCAAGCGTATTGTAATCGCAATCATTTGTTTGGCGGTGTTGATTGCCGCAGCAGTCTGGTACATGGCGCCCCGGCGCGGGGAACTGCATCCGTGTTTTGCATATTTTCTTGAAACAGACCCCACAGATCAAACATGGTTGGCAAGCTACCTGGATCCTGTCAATAAAAGCGCTGCAAACGAAGCTGCGACTGTAACAGTCAAACAAACATTGGGTGATGCAAAGACGACCTATGTCGTGCTTGAGGTTCGTTTTTCAGAGGATATCACCCTGGATGATTACTTTTTGCAGGATCCTTCCATCTTGAATCAAAAAGGTATTATGCCAATATCTGTCATGTGGGGCATGGATCCCTCGGAAGCGGAGACTGCTCCCGAGAGCCGAATGCAGCATTTTGCAACCGATGTGGATTTTTCTAAGAACACGGTCACCTATTTGCTGTGTTTTGACCACCCGGATAATGCACCTCAGAAAACATATGTATTGACGATCGGGGCGTTTGAGCTGGAGAGCGAGGATACCGAAGCGCAGATTATTCAGGGGCCGTGGACGATTACCTGGACTGCGCCAGAAGCGCCGTTGGCTATGAAGACTGATATTCTCAGTGCAGACGGGACAACGGTTGGTTCTGCGGTGCTTTCACCGTTCTCTCTCTCGGTAAAATTACTTGATAGCAGCGATGATTTAGAAGAACTGCTCCGATCCATACAATTGATCACGCCAGAAGGTGAAGTGGTTAAGACGCACAGCAAACCATCTGCAACGGCCGGAGATGGGGAGATCAGAGCGTCGTTGGTGTTCCGGAACCCTGTTGATCTGCAGTCCATACAGTCTGTCAATATTGGGAAATATCATGTTTCCTTGATATAGCAAGTTCGTTTGCAAAACACGGGGCGATTTTGGAAGAAACGATTCGAGGATCAAGGTTATGAAAAGAGGGGAAAGGGCATGAAAAAAATTTGTTTAATCTGTGCAGGAGTGGTTTTCTGCGGATATGTGCTGTTTTTTGCCCTATCATTTATAGGCGCAGTAACATTGGCTTTTGTGACGATGTTTTTGTATCTTGCTTGCATTGTGATTATTTGCACCCATTTGATTCTTAAGGCCATACATAAAAACGATTAACCACTGACATTTTTAAGCGCTGCCTTTCCCGTGTGGGTTTCACTCCGGGTCTTCCGAAAGAGCGGCACTGCGTACGGAGGTGCAATTAAGCGGATGCCGTTCTGGCCGCTGTATATCCGGGTGGTGGCGGAGGACAAGATCCTGGTGCAGTATTTCCCGGCAGTGACTGTGTCTATCGAATGCGGCGACGGCATTTACAGCGAGTGGGTAGTATGAAACTGACAGCGTTGGTAGATATGCGAAAAATCAAAGCCTGCGGCGGGGGGCTTTCCCTGGCCGCAGGCTTTTTCCAATGGTGGCTGGAACGGCAAAATGACGCCGTTCTTTTGCCTAATTTCCGGCACAGCCCATTGTGCATTCCGCCAAAGTTTTGAATTTTTGAAAAAATTTGCAAAAATCCTGTCCAAAAATCGTATTTTTAACGTTTATATATATAGAAGGAATTTTACCACGGAGGGCGGCGCGCCGCCGGGCGCGCGGAAACAAAGGAGGACGGCAATGAAACGGGATACCCGCATGTTATTGGGAACATACTGCACGCTGCTGGCTGTGGCGCTGGCGCTCACCGGCTGGCTGCTGTCGGCCACGGACTGCGCCGTCCTTGTGCTGCTGCTGATGCTGCCGGGCCTGGCGGCAGTGTCCGCCGGAGTGATCTACGCCCTCTACCAGATCTCCCGGGGGAGATAAAGAAACCCGGCGGGGGCGGTTGCTTTTGATGGGGGTATGACGGGTTACAATACCTTTTGCCCGTTGATGACCAGGGAGAAGCGCAGGCCCAGTTTTTCGGCGGCGCGGGGGCACAGGAGCATCCGCTGCATGAAGATCTCAAAATAATCCATGACGGAGGAGAGCTCCGTGTCCAGGTCGATCTCCAGCACGATCTGCCGCTTGTCCTCGGTGATATAGGTGCGGGAGGTGTGGGCGGCGTAGTTTACCCGGTCGTGAATGTCGAAGGTGGAGAAATCCCGCTTGCGCACGCGGCTGCGGCGCACATCGGTTTTATCCGCCAGGATGATGGCGGCGGTGACGGCGTTGACGGGGAAGGCGGTGCCCTCGTCGTGGTTGCCGATGGCGGTGATGATGGTGGCGATATCGGCGGCGTCGGCCCCCAGGTTATCCAGGATGCGGAAGGCCATCACCGCGCCGCCCTGGGCATGATCGGAGCGGTTGACCACGTTGCCGATGTCGTGCATATAGCCGGCGATCTGGGCCAGCTCCGCCTCCCGGGCGTCGTGCCCCAGGGTGAGCAGGATGTCCTTGGCCAGTTCGCTGACCTTGGTCACATGGGCGAAAGAGTGCTCCGTGTAGCCCAGGGCGCGCATGGATTCGTCGGCCTTTTGGATATAGGTGCGGATGTCCGCGTTTTCTTTGATTTGCGCAATGGTGATCATAGCAATGCTCCTTTGTCAGTTATGCCAGTTTCTGCCCCAGCCACTGGCCCAGCGCCACACCCAGCAGGCACAGGAGGACGCTTGAAACGATATAGGCCGCCGCCGGCAGGGTTTTTCCGCTGCTGAGCAGGGCCACGGTTTCCAGAGAAAAGGTGGAGAAGGTGGTGAAGCCGCCGCACAGCCCCACTTTCCAGAACAGAACCGCGCCGCTGTTCTGCATCCCGCGCTGGGCGGCGATTTGGGCGATCAGGCCGATGAGAAAGGCCCCGGCCAGATTGATCAGCAGGGTGGCCAGCGGAAAGGAACCCCGCTGCAAGAAAGGGAGCATGCCGCACAGATAGCGGCCCACTGCGCCCAATGCTCCGCCCAGGGCCACCCACAAACAGTTTGCGGCCATATTATGCTCCCTCCGGCGGGCGGATCACGCCGCCGCCCAGGACGGTTTCGCCGTCGTACAGCACGGCGCTCTGGCCGGGGGTGATGGCCCGCTGAGGCGCGTCGAACAGCACTTCGGCCAGGCCACCGGGCAGGGGGGAGAGGGTGGCGGCGGCCTCGGTGTGGGAATAGCGGGTTTTGGCGGTGCAGCGCACCGGGGCGGTCAGCTCCTCGAAGGCGATCCAGTTGCAGCGGCCGATGACGGCGCGGCTGGTGTACAGGCGCTCCTCGGGGCCGAGGAGCACGGTGTTGCTTTTTTCGTCTTTGCCCAGGACATACAGGGGATAGGCGCTGCCGCCCACGCCCAGACCCTTGCGCTGGCCGGTGGTGTAGCAGGGCAGCCCCTTGTGGCGGCCCAGCACGCGGCCCGCCTCGTCCACAAAGTCGCCGGGAATCAGTGTCACGCCCCGGCGCTCCAAAAAGGCGGCATAGTCCCCGTCGGGGATGAAGCAGATGTCCTGGCTGTCCTTTTTGCGGGCGGTGACAAGGCCCTCCTCCTCGGCCAGGGCGCGGATGGCTTCCTTGCTTTCCATGGCGCCCAGGGGCAGGAGGGTGCGGGAGAGCTGCTCCTGGCTCAGGCGATAGAGGACATAGCTCTGGTCTTTTTGCAGGTTTTTTCCCTTTTTCAGCAGCCAGCGGCCCCGGACCGGATCATGCTCCGCCCGGGCATAGTGGCCGGTGGCGATATAGGCGCAGCCCAGGGCATCGGCAGCCTCCAGCATTTTGGCGAATTTCACTGCGGGGTTGCATTCGATGCAGGGGTTGGGCGTGCGCCCGGCGCAGTAGTCCGCGGCGAAGCGATCCATCACATGGGTTTCAAAGGCGGCGCGGAAATCGTAGGATGCAAAGGGGATGCCCAGCCGCCGGGCCACGGCGGCGGCGTCGCCGATGCTGCCGGAGGCTGCGCCGTCGCACAGGTCCAGGGTGGCGCCCAGCACCTCGTATCCCGCCCGCTGGAGCAGCAGGGCGCAGACGCTGGAGTCCACGCCGCCGCTGAGCCCCACCAGCACGCGCTTGTCGTTCATATCATCCCTCCTGTTTTTTATTCCAAAAAATTATAACATATCCTTTGGAAATGTGGTATAATCATTTTAGAAAGATCCGACCAAACGGAGGGATGTCGCATGAGTAAACATATCATCACCATCGGCCGCGCCTATGGCAGCGGCGGCCGGCTGATCGGCTGCGAGGTGGCCGAAAAGCTGGGCTATACCTTTTATGATAAAGAGCTGATCGAGCTGGCGGCCAAGGAGTGCGGCTTTTCGACGGACTTTATCAAGGCCAACGAGCAGCGCGCCACCTTCGGCTTTTTTGCCAATCTGGCCAGCCAGGGCTTTTCCTATTCCAAAGACACGCTGCCCCCGGCGGATATGCTGTTTGTGGCCCAGTGCAAGGTGATCCAGGATATTGCCGCCAAGGAGGACTGCGTGATCGTGGGCCGCTGCGCCGACTATATCCTGCGGGACTTTGAAAACTGCCTGCATGTGTTCGTCCGCTCCACGGAGGAGGACTGCATTCACCGGGTGACCACTTACTACGGCGTGGCCAAAGAGCAGGCCGCCGACGAGATCCGCAAGATCAACCGCCAGCGGGGCGCCCACTGCAAGCGGTATACCGACCGCATCTGGGGCGCGGCGGAGAATTACGACCTGATGCTCAACACGGCCCGCTTTGGGATCGACGGCTGCGTGGAGCTGATCTGCGACGCCGCCAAGAGGGCCTTTGAGCCGGCCCACGGCGACGGGGTGTACTGATCCCCCCGCTTTGTCCGGTTCTCTGTTTATTCTATTTATATAGTATACAGCAACAGCAGCCCGGTTTTAGACGGTTGTCCGTAAAAGTGAATGGAGCGTATCAATACCGATACGCTCCATTTTTGATATCCAAACATTCAATTCCTGGCTCTCCCTTTGGGAGAGCTGTCACCGCAGGTGACTGAGAGGGCCTTGTAACCGATTTTGAATGGCAACGTCAATTTGTTCGCACACACCCCGAAAATCCCTGTCGATATCACGGTTGGAAAATCGCAAGACCTCCAAACCCAGAGCCGACAAACATGCGGAACGTTCTGCGTCATATGCCATGCCCTGAGGCTCGTAATGCTGAGAGCCATCTGCTTCGATCACCAGCTTTGCAGAAGCGCAGTAAAAATCTACGATAAATCTGTCGATGATCCGCTGTTTGTAAATCTTTACCGGGTATTTGCGCAGAAAGAGATACCAGAGCTTACGTTCATGGGGCGTCATTTCCCTGCGCAGCCGCCGGGCATTTTCTAATTGGCTGTTATCTTTTGGTATGGTCATATTTTTCCCTCTCAGTCGGCTTCGCCGCCAGCTCTCCCAGAGGGAGAGCCAAGGCCCTCTCAGTCGGCTTCGCCGCCAGCTCTCCCAGAGGGAGAGCCAAGTGATGCGGTCAACGCACACACAACACCGAAGGGCGTATAGAAGCGCGCCCTTACTCTTCGATAAATTGCTATTTATTGAATTGAGCACATGCTATCATTTTTTGTAAGAAAACACAAGAACAGGCACAGCAAATCTGCTGTGCCTGTCAACTGTTTTATGGGCACTGCCCTTTGCCGGGCTGCTTTTTGCTGTGGGGTTGCACGGGGGTGTGCAACTTTTGGGGGCGGCGGGGGGATTGATAGGGGGAGTTCTTTTTTTATGGGGGGGCTGCGCCCCCAAAAAAAGGAAGTGTGACACATTGTTACGGTTGTGTTACAAAACGCGAAAAAGCGTTGACGAACGAAAAAGGCAGTGGTAAAGTAGCATCACAAGATAACGAGGGGCAAGGCCGATCCAGCACAGATACGGGAACGGCTAGCCACGGTATGTGTTCTGGTAACGCCGAAAACCTCCGAGTCTTGAAAAAATGTTTGCACTTATAAGGGGAGCTATGCGGCCATTACGGCGGGAGAAAAGTTACAAAAACTCGCTGAAATTGCTAAAATAGATCACTTTTAGGTGCAAAACAATCAAAA
>CALDMR010000196.1 GCA_937915065.1 uncultured Clostridia bacterium | reverse complement strand
CTTGACCACACGGTCTTTGCTTTTGATTTCGGGATCGGTCAGCTGAAGCTGAACGGCAACCTTTGTCGCCACATCCAGATCCTTTTCCTTTTTCGTTTCAAGAACCTGCATTTGAATAATGTATTTATCGGACATTGTCCCGTAGTAAATCAGATTGTCTTTTCTGCGAAGGGGATGGCCGTTATAGATCAAGCCTTCGGCTTTGGCAGTTTTTGCAGTGGGCATAGCGACACCTCTCAAAAATTTGTAATCAAATTGTAACAGTTTTTAACCGCTTTGTCAACACAACGGAGAATAAAAAACAAATTGTAATTCTTTTGCAGATTCTGTATCGATTTGCGCAGAATGTTTAAGATTTCTTAAAAAATCGGAAGGATCTGCAATTTCTGGCGAAAAACCGGCGGAAAGTGGGATGAGTCCCGGCATGCGGCGCGGAAAAAATTCTGCTTCTGCGCAGAAAAAAGCAGCCGTACTGTTACAAAACAGCACGGCTGCCGTAGCGTGTTTGGGAGCCGGGGATCAGCGCTGCAAATAACTTTTGACCAGCACCTGCAGCAGTTCGTCGCGGTCGATTTTGCGGATCAGCGTGCGGGCGTGGTTGTGATTGGTGATATAGGTAGGGTCTTCAGACAGGATATAACCTACGATCTGGTTGATCGGATTATAGCCTTTTTCTTCCAGGGCATGATAGACCGTCGTCATGATCTGCTTGATCTCTTCATCTTTTTCCTGGTTGATATTGAATTGACGCGTCAAATCTACCATATCAATCCCACCTTTCTTCCATAGCGAAATATGGATCGCATTTTCAGAATACTGCTATTATACACGCTTTCACCGCCGCTGTCAAAGGCTTTTGCGATTCTTTCCGGGGTTTCGGAAATGGATGAGACTGGAAGTTTCGGCAGGGGAGCGGTCAGCGCAGCACGGCGCCCAGCTTTTCCTTCAGTGTGTCCAGAATACTTTGCACGTCCTCGTCCGCTTCTTCGGCAGTGAGACTGCGGTCGTCCGCTCGCAGCACCAGGTTGAAGGCCACGCTCTTTTTGCCTTCTTCCACGCCCTTGCCGCGGTAGATATCAAAGAGGGAGCAGTCTTTCAGCAGCCCCTTGGCGCCGCTCCGGATGGCGGATTCCAGGGCGCCCACGGTCACGCTTTCATCGCATACCACGGCGATATCGCGGGTGACAGAGGGGAACTTGGGCAGGGGGGTGTACTCAGGATCGGCGCCCCGGGCCAGCATCAGTTCATCAAAGCTGAGTTCGGCGCAGTAGAAAGCGCCGTCCACATCATAATTCTTTGCCACCAGAGGATGGATCTGGCCGAATACGCCCAGGCAGTCGCTGCCGGCCCACACGGTGGCGCAGCGGCCGGGGTGGTAAGAGGGGTTGTCTGTGCAGGGCTCAAAGTGGATGTCCTGAGCGCGGATTTCTCCGAGAATGGCTTCAATGGCGCCCTTCAGGGTGAAGAAATCCATGCCGTCGCCATATGCGCCCATGGACAGCATTTTGGCTTCGGTGGCCAGGCCGTCTTCGCCGCCGGTCAGATAGATCCGGCCGATCTCATAGAGACGGGCAGATTTGTTGCGGAAATTGTAGTTGCGGGTGAGGATCTCCAGCATGGAAGGAAGAACGGTGGTGCGCATGATGGAGGTGTCTTCTCCCAGGGGGTTCAGAATCTTGAAACTCCGGCGGTTGATGTGATCTTCCGGCCAGCGGATCTTGTCATAATAGGTGGGGGAAATGAAAGAGTAGGTGATGATCTCGTCATATCCGCAGGTGCGGCAGACTGCACCCAGGGTGCGCTCCAGCTGCTGGGCTTCGGAATAGCCGCCCAGGATGGTTTGGCCCCGCATCAGGGTGATGGGGATATTGTTATAACCATGGAACCGGGCCACTTCTTCTGCCAGGTCGGCCATTTCCTTTACATCGCCGCGCCAGGAGGGAACGGTCACATCATCGCCGTCCACCTGGAAGTCCAGCTTGCGCAGGATGGAAACCATTTCGTCCCGGGATACGTCAGTACCCAGCAGGGCGTTGATTCTGGCGGGTTCCAGTTTCAGCACTGTGGGCTGGGGCACATAGTTCAGAATATCGATCACGCCGTCCATCACTTCGCCGGCGCCCAGCAGTTCCACCAGTTCGCATGCGCGGTTGACCGCGGGCAGCGTGTTCAGGATATCCAGGCCCTTTTCAAATTTGGCGGAAGCTTCGGTGCGCATACCCAGGGCCAGTGCGCCTTTGCGGATGCAGGTGCCGTCGAAATTGGCAGACTCAAATACCACGTCCACGGTATCGTCCACAATTTCGCTGTTTTCGCCGCCCATAATACCGGCCAGGCCTACGGCCCGGGTATCGTCGGCGATGACCAAATGGTTGGCGTTCAGTTTGCGAACCTGGCCGTCCAGGGTGGTCAGTTCCTCGCCTTCCTCGGCCCGGCGGACAATGATCTTGCCGCCCTTCACATAGCGGTAGTCAAAGGCGTGCATGGGCTGGCCGTATTCCAGCATCACATAGTTGGTGATATCCACGATATTGTTGATGGGGCGCACACCCATGCTGCGCAGACGCTCCCGCATCCACTTGGGGGAAGGGGCGATTTTGACATTGCGCACCATGCGGGCAGTATAGCGGGGGCACAGATCGGCGGCGGGCGTTTCCACGTCCAGCAGTTCTGCTAGGTTTCCGGCGGCGCCGCCCTTGACTACGGGCTCGTGAAGGCGAAGCTCTGCGTCAAAGGTGGCGGCGGCTTCCCGGGCCAGGCCGATGACGGACAGGCAATCGGGGCGGTTGGGGGTGATCTCAAACTCCACCACATGGTCGTCCAGACCGATGACGGCTTTGATGTCGTCGCCGGGCTTGCAGTCCTCGTTGAGCACGAAGATGCCGTCGGGGATGCAGTGGGGGAACTCCGCCTGCTGGGCGTGGAGGTCGGCCAGGG
>CALDMR010000195.1 GCA_937915065.1 uncultured Clostridia bacterium | reverse complement strand
TACTCCACGCCTGCAGCATC
The DNA here is from genome assembly GCA_937915065.1 of uncultured Clostridia bacterium. GTDB lineage: Bacteria > Bacillota > Clostridia > Oscillospirales > Oscillospiraceae > Pseudoscillospira. The sequence continues at coordinate 2,757 of CALDMR010000195.1, read as the reverse complement.
GAACTGGGAAGCTGTTGACAGGGCGCCAATCTGCATGGCAACCTTATTGGCCATAAAGGAAGAGAACTCATTATCGCCAAACTGCGCAGCCTGAGCAGCCGTGGGACAGACCTTATATGTATTACACAGATCGTACATATACCGTATTGCTTCCTTAGTCTTCTCATCGGTGGAGAGAACACTGGACTTGCCATCCTCACTGTACAGCTTGCCACCAAAGGCAGCAATCATAGCAAACGTCTGGTCGGTGTAGTTCTTCCAGTAATACCCCCACTGCGCATCAGCACCGCTGCCCTTAGTCAGCTGCTTGGCGATATCCGTGAAGTCCTCCATAGTCCAGTTCTCATCCGGAAGCTCCACACCAGCATCAGCAAACATCTTCGTATTCAGATACATGACCTTGGGCGTAATATCGCGAGCGGCAGCGTACATGGTGCCATTCACACTCAGCGCGTCCTTGACCACGGGATACAGCGCATCCTTATATTCCTGGCTGGCCAAATCATCCAGCGGCAGCAGCATACCATTGAGGGCGTAGCGAGGAACCTGGTCCATTGCCAGCATCATCACATCCGGGATCTCACCACCGGCCAGCTTGGTGACCATGGTGTCCGCATATTTTGTGGGTATGGTCACAAATTCCAGCTTAATGTCAGGATTAGCTTTTTCGAAGTCAGTCTGCATCTTCTGCAGATGCTCAAACTTGGTCACATCCCACCAGGTATAGACCTTAAGCGTCGTTGGCTCAGCGGACGCATCTGGTTCATCAGGCTCCTGAGCCGGGGTCTGATCGTCCACCTTGTTCTCCGTCTTGTTGTCGGGCTTCTCATTGGTAGACTTGTTGTCGCCGCCACAGGCAACCAGAGCAAGTACCATGACCATTGCAAGGATTAGCGCCAAAATTTTGTTAGATACCTTTTTCATGTCTATCCTCCATATAATTTTATATGATACAGCGCCGAAGCACTTGCACCCAGATAGGAACAACCTACTTTCCACCAAAGCCACTGTTCATGGTAGATGCCATAAACTGCTTCTGGAAAATCAGAAACACAATAATGATCGGGATAATACTTAATGTTGCACCGGCCAACAGGACCGCCCAATTGGGCTCCCACTCCTTCAGATACTTAAGTCCAACGGTCAAGGTCAGCTTATCATAGTCATTGATAACCAGCATAGGCCACATAAAGGAGTTCCACACGCTACGGAAGGAAAGGATCGCCGTCGTTGCGATAGCGGGCTTTGCGTTGGGCAGTACGATTCGGAAAAACACGCCCATCCGAGAACAGCCGTCAATGATGGCTGCATTTTCCAAATCTTTCGGTATACTTAAAAAGTATTGTCTAAAGAAAAAAATGTTGAAAGCATTCGCACCGGTAAACATACTATTTAGGAATAGCGCCATGTAGGTATTCGTCAACTTCATGTCCACCATGATCTTGAAGTTTGGAATCAGCGTAACATGACTGGGGACCATCATCGTGGCAACAAACATAAGGAATAGGATATTGCGTCCACGGAACTTCAATCGAGTCAACGCATAAGCCGTCAAGGAGGCTACTACGATCATCGTAATCGGAATCGCAATAGAAAGAAACAGCGAGTTCACCATGAATTTACCGAAAGGCAATACCTCGAAAAGCCTCCTATAGTTTTCAATCGTAGGAGGATCCGGCAAAAGCTGCAGCGGGTTGCCACCATAGAGCTGGTCTGAAGACTTAAAGGACGATAGCGTAGACCAGAGAAACGGGTAAATCATGGTCAAGCTGAGAAAAACCATAACTATGTGATACCCCGTTGTTTTTACAGTCTTTTGTGCAGATCGTGTCATATTCTTCAACTTTGTCATCATTATTCACCCCCCTGCTCATTCCGGAACCGATACTGAATTATGGTGACCACCAGAATGAGTGCAAAGAATACCCATGCCAGAGCTGAGGCATAGCCCATGTTATAGTTTGTAAACCCCTGCTCATAGATGTAATACATGATGGTACTGGTAGAGCCCACGGGGCCACCCTGGGTCATGACAAAAATAGACTCAAACATATTGAATGCCTCGATCACCAACATAATCGCTACTACGAAAGTGGTGTTGGAGAGCATTGGAATCGTGATCCTGGTGAGCTTTTGCCAGGGTGTGGCTCCGTCCATGTCCGCCGCCTCATACAGCGTTTCCGGGATCGTCTGCAATCCAGCCAGGAACATTAACATATAGTACCCACCCATCTGCCAGACGCGCATGATCACAAGAGCCGGTTTGCTCCACTGCGGGTCCGCCAGCCACATGGGCGGATTGTTTAAGCCGATGGCATAGAGAAAATTGTTCAAAATGCCCATGTCCGGGTTAAAAATCCACATCCATACCATGCTCACCGCCACGGTGGAGGTAATGCTGGGCAGAAAAAGGGCTGCACGGTAAAACTGCGTCATCTTTCCAGCTTTCTTATTGATGAGAAGTGCCAACGCCAGCGAGAATACCAATACGATGGGAACCAGTGCTATAACAAAATAAAGGGTATTTCCAAAATACTGGTAAAAATAATCGTCTTCTGTAAAAGCCCGTATGTAGTTTTTTAATCCTACCCATTGCGGTTTACTCAGCAAATTATAGTCGGTGAACGAAAGATACAGCGAATAGAGGATCGCGCCGAAGGTAAAAATACTGAAACCAATCAGAGCCGGCGAAACAAACAGCCATCCTATACCAGCCTCTTTCTGTCGGAGACTCAGGCCTCGCCCGCCGCCCCTTTT
>CALDMR010000194.1 GCA_937915065.1 uncultured Clostridia bacterium | reverse complement strand
AGTGTGTCACTGTGGTGGGCCTGGGGCGCCTGTCTGGAAAGTATTACATAGACAGCATTACGCACCATGTCGGGGCGGGGTACACCATGGACCTGGAGCTGTCTCTGGTGGAAGCCATGAGCGAGGAAGTGATCAAAGACGCCACCGAGCGGCTGGCCGCCGTGGGCGTCATGGCCTCCCCGGAGTATTGGGTGGCCCATTACAAGGATGTGAAAAACCTGGACGGCCTGATCCTGAACATGGCAACCCGGATCAAGGTAAACCTGGGCGGGACAAGTATCACGACGGTGGACGCGGCGCTGAAAGTGCTGACCAACACCGGGGTGATCAACTCCCCGGACTACTGGGCCACCGCTTACTCCTCCCTGGCATGGCTGGACACTCTGCTGATCAGCGCGGCCAACGCCCTGACAGCGGATTGAGGAGAACGACATGGCAAATGAAATTTTCAGGGTGGGCAAGGTTTCATCCATTGACTACGCCGCCGGCCTGGTGCGGGTGGTCTACCCCGACAAGGACAACAGCGTGACCGCCCCCCTGCCCATGCTCTGCACAGAGTACAACATGCCAAAGGTGGGAGATCCCGTCATGGTGCTGCACCTATCCAACGGGACCGAGGCGGGGCTGGTCCTGGGCCGGTATTGGTCCGGTAATAACAAACCCCCGGAGGGCGCGGAGGGCCTGTACCGCAAGGACCTGGGCCGGACGCCGGGGGAGGCCATGATCCGGTATGACGGCAGCACCCTGACCATCCAATGCGCCGGGGCCATCAAAATAGAGGCCGGCGGAGCGGTGACCATAAACGGCGCCACCATCGACCTGAACTAAAGGAGGCGGGATCCATGCCGCAGGCGGCAAGAATAACCGACGCGGTGGCGGGAACCACCGCCGGGGAACACACGGGGCATGTGCCGCCCCACTCCCCGGAACCGTTCAGCGGGGAGATCTCCGGGGCGTGTTCGGGGACGGTGCGGATCAATGGCCTGTCCGCCGCTACGGTGGGGAGTATCACCACCGAGCGGGACGGGTGCTGCGGGTCCAGCCAGGGCGCCGTGGGCGCCGGGAGCGGGACGGTGCGGATCAACGGGAAGCCAGCGGCCCGCACGGGTGACGCCCTGACCGCGCACAGCGGGAGCGGAACCGTGACGGGCGGCAGTCCCAATGTGAGGATAGGAGGGTAAGCTGTGACCATTGGAACGCTGGGGCGGAACATCGTCTTTGAGGTGAGCGACGAAACTGCCCTGATCCTCCAGGAAATGACCAGGGAAACCTCCGGGCGCTGGGCCATCCATGAAACCATGGGAGCAAAACCAAAGGCTGAGTTTTTAGGCCCTGGACTCCAGGCTGTAAACCTGACCATATACCTGTCCGCCGGCCTGGGGGTGCGCCCCCGGTCCGTGCTGGAGGCGGTGGAGGGCATGGTGGAAGCAGGGGCGGCGGAATATTTGGTTATCGGCAACAGGCCGGTGGGGAAAAATCCGTTTCGGCTGACTGGATCAAGCGAAACCTGGTCCACCATATTCAGCCGCGGGGAGCTGGTCAAGGCCGCCCTGTCCATCACGCTGGAGGAATACGCATGAATATTTCACCTTTTGATTTTCAACTGCAATTCACTTTTGCCAATGACGCCATGGCGGAGCTGGACCGCAAGCTGGCCCTGCTGTACTCCACCAGGGAGGGAACCATGCCGCTGGATCGGGAATTTGGGATCAACATGGATTTTGTGGACATGCCGCCGGAGGTGGCCAAGAGCCTTTACACGGCGGAAATCACGAAAAAGACGGCCCAATTTATCCCGGAGGTGCGGGTGCAGTCCGTCCAATGGACCCATGGCGGCGAGGGCGTATTTTATCCCAAGGTGGTGATCACAAGTGCCTGATATGTCAGCAATCAAGAACACGCCGGAAATCAGCTTTATTGACAATAAGACGGTGGAAGATGTGCGCAGCGAAATGGTGGCCGATTATGAGGAATACATGACGCAGGCCCAGGGCGTGACCGTTTCCCTGGACCGGGCCAGCGTCCACCGCATGATCCTGTATGCCGCGGCGGCGCAGATCTACCAGGCCATGCAGTACATAGACCGGCAGGGCAAGCAAAGCCTATTGAAATACAGCTATTCCGACTACCTGGACAACCTGGCGCTTTTTAAAGGCGTTACCAGAAGCCCGGCCACGGCGGCAACCTGCACCCTGCGCTTTACCCTGGCGGCGGAGCGGGAAACGGCAACGGCCATCCCGCAGGGCACCAGGGTGGCGTCCTCCGGGTCCGTGTACTTTGCCACGGACGAATACGCGGAGATCCCACCGGGCAGCACCGAGGTGGAGGTGGCGGCCACATGCACCGAAACCGGAAGCGCCGGAAACGGCCTGACCGCCGGGGAGCTGTCCGCCATGGTGGATCCCGTCCCCTATGTGGCCAGCGTGACCAACACCGCGACCACGGAGGGCGGGGCGGAGATCGAGAGCGACGCGGATCTGGCGGAGCGGGTTTTCCTGGCACCCGGCGCATACTCCACGGCGGGACCGGAGGACGGCTACCTGTACCACGCCAAGGCATATAACCCGGCCATTGGGGATGTAGTGGCCACCAGCGACCAGGAGGCCGGCACGGTGGATATTGTTTTCATCATGGCGGACGGGTCCACACCAGGGCCGGAAATGATCAACGGACTAAAGGGACACCTGCAAGACAAGACGATCCGCCCCATGACGGATCTGGTAAATGTATCTGCCCCGGAGGAGGTCCAGTACACCATCAACATGACCTATTACATCAACCGGAGCGACAGCGCCAAGGCGGTGACCATCCAGGCGGCGGTGGCCCAGGCCGTGGAGGATTACAAGACATGGCAGCGGGCCATTGGGCGGGATATAAACCCATCCAAACTGGTGGCCATGGTCATGGAGGCCGGGGCAAAGCGGGTGACCGTGACGGCCCCCACATACACCGCCGTGGCGGCCACAAGAGTGTCCGCGCTCCAGGGAGAGGCCACCGTGACCTATGGAGGGCTGGAGGATGATTAAACTTTCCGGGAGCCGCTTTACCGACATTGCGCCGGAGAACCTGGCCGGCCAGGTGGAAGTACAGGCGATTGCCCACGCGGTGGGGCGGCAGGTGGAAAAGCTGTGCGCCTATGCCGACACAGCCAGGACCTATGCGGCCATTGCCACCATGCCGGAGTGGCTGCTGGATTACATGGCCGTGGAGCTGCGCACCCCGTCCTATGATGAAAACTATTCCATCAAGACCAAGCGGGCGCTGATCGAGGGGTCCCTGCTGTTTTACACGCAGATGGGCACCCCGGCGGCGGTGAACCGGATCATTGAAACCATCTTTGAAACCGGGTACATCGAGGAATGGTACGAGTACGACGGAGAACCGCACCATTTCCGGGCCTATGTGGGGGACGGCGGAGAGGTAGGGCCGGGAGAGCTGGAGGAGTTCCGGCGGGTCCTGGCCTCTGTCAAGCGCCTTTCCTCCTGGCTGGATGATATTATCACCATTTCACAGATGGATCCGGCGGCCCTGACCATCACGGGCGCCATGGGGCGGGGCTACATGTCCACCGCTCTGCCGGCGGTGCCCATGGACTACGGCATGGAGGCCCCGATCCGAGCGGGCGGGGTTTTCGGAACCATCACACAGACCGCCATACCGGCGGCGGAGTAAGAGGAGGCAACCATGTTTTACGGATTTGTCATTACAGAGGCCGGCAACAATCTGCTGGCCAAAATGGTGGCCGGCGATAAGCTGACCATTACAAAGGTGGTCATGGACAAGGGCACGGCGGAGAGCGCGGAGGCCGCCCGGAAGCTGACCGCCCCCATTGACCCAGGACCCAACGGAACCAGCACCGTGCCAACGGTGGAGGGTGCCGCCGTCAACATGCTGGTGGAATACCGCAGCGACCTGAACGGCGGATTACAGGAGGGTTTCTGGATCGGCGGTTTTGCCGTGTTCGGCAAGGTAGAGAACGGGGGCGAAACCATGATCTATTATGGGTCCCTGGGAGAGCAAAAGCAGTATGTGAGCGCCTATGTGGAGGGAACCGCCCCGGATGTGCGCCGCTACCCCGTTTCCATCACCGTGACCGCCGGCGTGGAGGTGGAGGTGTCCTACCCTGCGGAGGCGTGGATGACCGCCGAGGATGTGGCGGAATACTTCAACCAGACCCTAAAGCCAGACCTGGAGGAGAGCCTGGACGGGTTGATCCAGGAACACGACAAGAACCCCAACGCCCACAACGGTGCCCTAAAAGATAAG
>CALDMR010000193.1 GCA_937915065.1 uncultured Clostridia bacterium | reverse complement strand
GCGTCGATCCCCACGGCGATACGCTCTCCGTAAGCCGCCACAGCCTGCCGGACAAAGCCAGGATCTGATACGGCCGCAGAGCCGATACACAAGCGCGCAACGCCGCTGTCCGCAGCGGCCCGCAGATCCTCCATTGTGCGCAGTCCGCCGCCCGGAAGGCCCGGGCCGTGGCCACCGGCTCTTCCGCCACTTGGTGCACAGTATCAAAGTCCCCTTTTTGCAGTCGGACACACTTCAGGTCTTTTAAGTCAATGGCAGGTTCAATGATCATGTTTGCAACCCCACAAAATTTTTCAGAATCTCCAATCCCACATCGCCGCTTTTTTCTGGGTGGAACTGGGTTCCGTATACATGTCCCCGTCCCACCGCCGCTACGACCTCCGGGCCGTAATCCGTCACGGCGTAAATGTCCTCGGCCTGCTCGGGCAGGGCGCAGAAAGAATGCACAAAATAGACATAGCTCCCCTCGTCGATACCGGCAAACAGGGGCGAAGGTGTTTTGAAACGCAGGGCGTTCCAGCCGATATGCGGCAGCTTCTGCTCCGTCTGAATACGCTCTACCCGGCCCGGCACCAAATCCAGCCCACGGCAGGGACGCACCTCAGTGCTGCTGCTCATCAGCAGCTGCATGCCCAGGCAAATCCCCAGGATCGGCTTTCGTTCCGCCTGACGGCGCAGCACCGCCGGCAGGCCCCGCTGCTCCAGCGCAGCATAGGCATCGGGGAAAGCGCCCACGCCAGGCAGCAAAATTCCGTCCGCCCGCTCCAGCACCCTTTCATCGTCGGTGATCTCCGTTCGCGCACCTAAGTAGCGCAGCGCCTTTTCCACGCTGGCCAAATTCCCCACATGATAGTCCACAATCGCCGTATAACCCATTACAGCACCCCTTTGGTAGAAACAACCCGATCGCTCTCCACCCTGACTGCATCCCGCAGGGCCACTCCCAGGGCTTTGAACAGGGCCTCGGTGATATGGTGGGCATTTTTTCCCGCCAGGGCCCGCAGGTGCAGCGTCATGCCGCTGTTCATCGCCAGGGCCCGCATAAACTCTTCCGTCAGGCAGGATTCATAAGTTCCGATGCGCTCCTGGGGCATGGGTGCGTCAAAGGCCAAAAAGGGGCGGTTGGACAAGTCCAGCGCCGCGAAGCAGAGCGCCTCGTCCATCGGAATATATGCAGAGGCAAACCGCCGGATCCCCCGTCTGCTGCCCAGGGCCCGGGACACAGCCTGGCCCAGCACAATGCCCACATCTTCCACCGTATGATGGCCGTCCACCTGCAAATCTCCCTGGGCTGTCAGTTCCAGACCAAAGCCGGCATAAAATGCCAAGGCCGTCAGCATATGGTCAAAAAAGCCGATCCCGGTGGAAACCTGCACCGCGCCGCCATCCAAAGACAGCTGCAAGGAAATCTCCGTTTCTTTCGTTTTGCGCTGGAGTATATAGGCCCGCGGTTGTTCTTCCGCCTTCACAATCGGAGCATTCATTCCTCTTCCCCCTCAAATCGTACTGCAATCGAATTAGCATGCGCCGTCAGGAATTCAGCCTGGGCAAAGGTAACGATCTGTTTCCACTGCTGCTTCAAATTCTCCCGGGAATATTCCAGCACACTCATGGTTTTCAAAAAGCTGTCCACCGAAAGGGGCGAAAAGAACCGGGCTGTGCCGGACGTCGGCAGCACATGGTTGGGCCCCGCCAGATAATCTCCCAGCGGCTCCGGCGCATGTTCGCCCAGGAACACCGCTCCGGCGTTCAAAATCATCGGCAGCACCTCCCGGGGATATTTTGTGCAGATCTCCAGATGCTCCGGGGCGATCTCATTGGCCAGATCCGCACAGGCCTGCAGATCCGGACAAACAATGGCCGCGCCGAAATTTTCCAGAGAGCGGGCAATGATTTCCCGCCGGGACAGATAGGCTGTCTGGCGCCGGATCTCCGCATCCACCTGCCGCGCCAGTTCCTCGCTGGTGGTCAGCAGCACGGCAGAGGCCAGTTCATCATGCTCCGCCTGGCTCAGCAGATCCGCCGCCACATATTTGGGGTTAGAGGTTTCATCCGCGATGAC
>CALDMR010000192.1 GCA_937915065.1 uncultured Clostridia bacterium | reverse complement strand
CATGCCGGGCAGGGCGGTAATGGAAAAGTGATTCTTGCCGCCATAGGTCAGTTCTGCATAGATTTCATCGGTGATGACCAGCAGATCGTGCTCCAAAATGACGGGAACGAGCTTTTCCAGATCTTCCTTTTCCATGATAGCACCGGGGGGATTGTTGGGGTAGGAAATGAAAAGAGCCTTGGTTTTGGGGGTAATGGCGGCGGCCAATTCCTCTGGCTGCAAACGAAATTCGTTTTCTTCCTTCAAATCAATGGTAACGGGTACACCGCCGGCCATTTCAACGCAGGGTTCGTAAGACACGAAGCAGGGCTGGGGAATAATTACTTCGTCGCCTTCGTCTAGCGTGGCCCGGAACGCCACATCGATGGCTTCACTGCCGCCAACGGAAATGAAGCACTCCGATGCGGGGTCGTAAGATACGCCGATTTTGCGCTGGGTATAATCGCAGATAGCGCTGCGCAGTTCGATCAGGCCGGAGTTGGCGGTGTAGAAGGTGCGCCCGGCCTTGATTGCCTTGATGGCTTCCTCGCGGATGGGCCAGGGCGTGTCAAAGTCCGGTTCGCCCACGCCCAGGGAGATGGCTTCAGGCATTTCTGTGACAACATCGAAAAACTTGCGGATGCCGGAGAAGGGCATGTCTACGATTCTTTTAGAACGAAAATCCCTCATGGAGTAACCACCATTCTTCTGTCTTTTTTCGGCATCACATAAGGAAAGCCCTGCTCCTTATATTTGATGAGCGTGAAATAGGTGGTAGTGCTCTGCACCTCGTCCAGAGCTGCCAACTTTTCGGAAACAAACATAGAGATGGCCTTCAGGTTCTTTTCCCGCAGCATGACCAGAAAATCGTAGGCGCCGGACATCAGGTACAGGGACTCCACCTCGGGATACTGGTAAATCACTTCGGCGATTTTGTTATAGCCGTCGCCGCCCTGGGGCGTGACGCGCAGCTCTACCATGGCCGTCACCGAGTCCGGATCTACCTTGTCCCAGTTGATCAGTGTATGATAACCGCAGATGATCTGCTCGTTTTCCAGTTCAGACAGGGCGTCGCGCACGGCGGCGGCGTCGCATCCCAACATCCGGGCCAGCTCGTCTTCGTTCAGTTTGCTGTCGTGTTCGATCAGAGAGAGCAGCTTCATCTGAAATTCCTTATTCATGAACATACCTCCTTACATTCCGCGCACTGTGCTGCAGAGTAAAAATGCGTGGAAAATTTACATTCTATTGTAATCGTCCGGGGTTTCTTTGTCAATGGAAAGACCTTGCGCATAGGGTGGAAATAGAGAATCTGAACGGGAGGAACACAGTATGACAAGGAAAACGGTTTTTTTTCTCGGCGCCAACAGTCCTCAGGGATTTTACAGCTTATACAGCCAGCTGGGGCAGGCGGATGATACCTTTGACTTCATTGTGCTGAAGGGCGGCCCCGGGGTGGGCAAATCCACTTTTATGAAACAGATCGGCCGTCAGGCAGAAAAACAGGGATTGGAAGTAGAGTATATTCGCTGCAGCGGCGACCCGCGCTCCCTGGATGCACTGCTGCTGCCGCAGCTTCGCACGGTCATTGCCGACGGCACTGGCCCCCATGTGATTGAACCAAAGTATCCCGGTGCGGTGGACCGATATGTTAATTTGGGCCGTTTTTACGATGTGGATCGGTTGAAGGAGCGCCGGCGGGAGATTATAGCCTGCACCGATGGATACCAGGCGGAGTATGCCAGTGCCTATTCCTGCCTGCGGGCTTGCCGGACTGTGCGGCAGACAATGGAGGAAAGCGTTGCACCCTGGGCAGATCGCGAAAAACTGCGGCGGCGTCTGGAAAATGTCTGGCAGCGGGAGCGGGGCAAAAAGCGGAAAGAGCGTTCCGGCAGGGAGCGGCTGCGGTTCCTGGGAGGATTGACGCCGGCAGGGCGCGTATGCTGCATGGAGAGCGTGGACAGTTTGTGCGACCGGGTGTACGAAATTCAGGACATCTATCATCTGGGAAGCAGCGCGCTGGCGGAACTGCGGCGCATGATCCTGGCGGATGGATTCGATTTGATCACCTGCCTGGATCCAGACTGCCCGGTGCGGATCGCGCATTTGCTGCTGCCGGAGCTGAAACTGGCTTTTCTGACGGCGGATGGTGCAGTTCCCTGCCGGGAAAAGTCCTGGCGGCGGTTTCATGTGGATCGTTTGATTGACCGGGAGGGAATGGCAGCCCTGCGGGGCGGGCTGCGGCTGAAAGAGCGGCTGGCAATGTCCCTGGAAGAAGAAGGGGCGGCCCATTTGCGCCTGGCAGGCGAGAAGCACGATGAGTTAGAACTCATTTACCGTCCTTTCGTGGACTTTGACGGTGTGATGGCGGAAGCCGAGGCAGAAAGCCGGCGGATTTTTGCTTGAAAATTGCCGGAAAATAGAAAGGGCGCCGGATGATGGTTCATCCGGCGCCTGATGACCTGGCAATCAGGCCAAGAAGTCCTTCAGTTTTTTGCTGCGGCTGGGGTGGCGTAGTTTGCGCAGCGCCTTGGCTTCGATCTGGCGGATGCGCTCGCGGGTCACGTTAAACTCTTTGCCCACTTCTTCCAGGGTACGGCTGCGGCCGTCCTCAATGCCGAAGCGCAGCTTGAGAACCTTCTCTTCCCGGGGGGTCAGGGTGGACAGCACATCCACCAACTGTTCCTTCAGCAGGGTGAAAGAAGCGGCCTCGCTGGGTTCGGAAGCGTCCTCGTCGGGGATAAAATCGCCCAGATGGGAATCTTCTTCTTCGCCGATGGGGGTTTCCAAAGAAACGGGTTCCTGGGCAATTTTCAAGATCTCCCGCACTTTGTCCACCGGCATATTCATTTCCTCGGCGATCTCCTCGGGAGAGGGATCATGGCCCAGCTGCTGAAGCAGCTGGCGGGATACACGGATAACTTTGTTGATGGTTTCAACCATATGCACGGGGATGCGGATGGTGCGGGCCTGATCCGCGATGGCGCGGGTAATGGCCTGCCGGATCCACCAGGTGGCGTAGGTAGAGAACTTGTAGCCCTTCGTATAATCGAATTTTTCCACAGCTTTGATCAGGCCCAGGTTGCCTTCCTGGATCAGGTCCAGGAACTGCATGCCGCGGCCCACATAGCGCTTTGCGATGGACACCACCAGACGCAGGTTGGCTTCGGCCAGCTTCTGCTTGGCCCGTTCGTCGCCTTCGGCCATCTTCTGAGCCAGTTCGATCTCCTCGTCGGGACTCAGCAGGGGCACTTTGCCGATTTCTTTCAAATACATCCGAACGGGGTCGTCGATGCTGAAGTTATCTACCAGAGTGTTGGGGTCTACCAACTCCTCTTCCTCGATCTCGGTGATTTCATCCAGAGGAGGATCGGAATCATCCAGAGGTTCGGGCAGGTAATCCTCGCCGGAAATATCGATGCTGAGCAATTCCAGCGTATCATAGATGCTGTCCATCTGGTCGCTTTCCAGATCGATATCATCCAATACTTCGGACAGCTCGGCGGAATCCAGCTTGCCTTTTTTCTTGCCTTTTGCCAGAAGATCGCGCAGTTTTTCGTTGGTCTGGATAATGGCTGCGGCAGGGAGGGAGGCAATCATCTTGTCATCCAGCTTGCCGGTGAATTTCGTCTTCTGTTCATCGGTTTCCTTGCTGGCAGCGGGAGCGGTATCCGGCTTGGATGCCTTGCGGGCGGGTTTCTTGGCAGCGGTGTCCGCTTCCTTTTTGGCGGGGGCTTTCTTTGCCTTTTCTGTGCTCACCTTGGCAGCCTGAATCTCGGTTTCTGTTTCGTTCGTCTTTTTTGTGTTAGCCATGCAGCTTTCCTCCATATTGTTTTTTCTCTTTGTTCTTTTCTATGGCGGCGGCCAAGGGGTCTATTTCGGCGGTTCGGTTCCGCTTGGCGGCCTCGTTTATCACGATTGTTATGTAGTCCTGCAGCGCCTGTTCCCGTCCGGCGGGAGATTCCGGCTGCTGCAGCATGCCGGTGATGTGGCTGATCTCTTCGGCTGTGAATTTTTCAGCCAATACAGAGATGTTGATGCTGCGGCCCTCGCGGGCACATTGCAGCAGGGTTTCGTATGCGCGGGACAGCAGGGGGGAAGAAAAGGCTTCCGGCAGGATCGGGGGTGCGGGCAGGAAAAGGGAGCTGTCCAGCACCAGCAGGCGGATGATACCTTCTTCGGCCCGGGCGGAGCGCAGATTATCGTATCGCGCTCCCCGCTCTTTGGGCTGTAATTCCATGGCGGGATTCAGATCCCGGCGCTGCTGTTTGGCGCGATCCTGCTTGCGGCGGCGGCTGAAAGCACGCCGGGTTTCGGCCAGAATAGCCTGGGCGCTGATGCCGCAGGCCTCGGCGGCCCGGTTTGCATAGACCTCCCGCTCCACAGGATTATCCAGCCCGGCCAGCAGTTCGCTGACTTCTTGGGAATAGGAAACCTTTTGGGCATCCTCGGTCAGGTTATATTTTGCGGCGATTTCGGCCAGGCGGTATTCCACGCCGTTTTCGCTGCCGCTGAGCAGCCGCTCAAAGGCTGCGCTGCCCTGGGACTTGATGAAATCGTCGGCATCCTGTTTTAGGGATTGCCCGTCTACGATGCGGTTGGGCAGCTGGAGCACGCGGGCGGTCAGTTCAGAGTTGCGCAGCAGCTGCAGCGCCCGTTCGGTGGC
>CALDMR010000191.1 GCA_937915065.1 uncultured Clostridia bacterium | reverse complement strand
ATAAAGCCCTTATAGGGCTTACTCAAGCCTCCGGCTTAGCCGGAGGTTTTGACTTTATGCCGTATCTTTTTGAGTGCACTTTCATACGAGGCTGCACATGTGCAACGCAGATGGGACAGAAAGGAGGGACGAGCCGCACACAAGCTGCACACCCTATGAGCGAAAGGCGCCAAAAGAGAGGGAACCGATTTCCCGATTCCCTCTCAAAAGTGCTTGTTTATCCGGTTTTATTAGCCGAAGTAGCGCTTCAGCAGGCCCTCGAAAGCCTTGCCGTGGCGGGCAAACCCCATGGGAACTGTCCCATGGGGACCCCGATGATTTGATCTGCTCGGGCGGAGTGAATCCGCCCGGCATCGAGGTTTTGGCTTTGCCAAAACGCTCGGTGACGAGGCCCGCCACAACAAAAAGTGCCCCGGTCCGATGGACCGGGGCACTCCATACTTGACAGATTAGCCGAAGTAGCGCTTCAGCAGGCCCTCGAAAGCCTTGCCGTGGCGGGCCTCGTCGCGGGCCATCTCGTGCACGGTGTCGTGGATGGCGTCCAGATTCAGAGCCTTAGCGCGCTTTGCCAGATCGAACTTACCAGCAGTTGCACCATTCTCAGCGTCAACACGCATCTCCAGGTAGCCAAACGGCTGCGCCGTTCGGCGCCGGACAGCGTGCAACAGCACGAATTGGGCTTCCCTCGGTGTTTTTGGTCATTTCCCCTCTTGCCACAATTGGATATTTTTCATTTGTGATGATTCCGTTTATTGCCACAAAAATCCACAACACAGGAGGATTTGACATGGCAAAGCAGAATGACGCAGGGGTCTACAAATTGAAAAATGGGAATTGGGGCTATCGTTATGTTGTGATGGTAAACGGCGTCCGCAAGGAGGCCAGGAAAACCAAAGATGAATTTGGTACGCCCTTCAAAACAAAACGGGAAGCAATGAAGGCGCGGCAAGCTGCCATTGACCGGGAACAGAACTCCCGCAAGCCCAAACCCACGGTACGGAAAACCATTCAGGAGGTCTATCAGGAATATTGTGCCACTGGCCGTAGTGATCGAGCCTACAACACCATCCGCAAGCAGGACAGCTTGTGGAAGAACCACCTTTCCGCTCGGTTCGGCAGCCACTTCGTGGATGAAGTCAGCGCGGCGGAGGTGGTGGACTATCTGACGGAGCTGTATTGCGGGCGGGGCCTCTCCTATCGCTACGTGGAGAGCTTTCTAAAGCAGTTCTATTTGCTCTTTGGTCAGGCGTATTCCCGGAACTACCTGGATGTAGATTCCTACAACAAGCTCTGTATCAACAAGGATACCAAAATCCACATGCCCAAACTGAAAACGGACGATGATCTGGATATTGTGGCGTTCAGCAAGGAAGAGCTTGCCGTGTTGGATGATTACTTCCACGGAACCAATGCGGAAACGGCGTACTTGCTGGGGCGGTATTGCGGGCTGCGTATCAACGAGTGCTACGGCCTAAAATGGTCAAATGTCGATGTAGTCAACGGAACGATCTTGATTGATCGGCAAATGCAATACCAGAACAGTCTTATCAAGTTGGTGTCGCTGAAAACCCGCAACGCCAAACGCACCATTTACATGTGCGATAAATTGAAAGTGTATTTTCAAGAACTGACGGCGCGGCGGGAACAGAATCAGCGCATCATAGAGGACTTGGGCGGCAAGAAGATCTCTTCCACGGAGCTTGTGAACTGTCTGCCCAACGGAAAAATCCAGACGGTGAACTCCATGAAATACCCTTCACGGGAACTCAAAAGTAAATATCACATCATGTTCAAATATCACTACTTGCGGCATACTTATGGAACTATGATGGCGGAAATGAATACCCCCACCCATCTTCTTTGTAATCAGATGGGCCATGGAAATATCCAGGTGACGCAGCGATATTATATTGCTCTTTCCAGAATAGGTATTGATATTCTACGAGATAATCTAAATCGACTATAATTAACAACTTTTAAAAAGAATCAGCCAGAAAGAACAAGTCTATGGCTGATTCTTTTACTTTTTCAGATTATATCCTATATTTCCTCTATCAAAGCATATTGGGCACTCAAAAGGTTAGGTACATCTTTTCTCTTGGAAAGGCTGAATTCACGGATTGCGGCTGAGAGTGCGTCTCCGAAGGGATGATCCGATACTGCGACATTACATTTTTGGCAAGCCTCCAAAAAGTATTTATTTTTTAATACTTTATCACCAATATTTTTTGAAATAAACACATTTTCCGAATAACTAAAAATGATGTAATTTATCGCAGACAACTGTTCTTGTAGAGGTAATTTTTTAAGTTGCTTGTAAAATTTTCGGTACCGCTTCTCCCTACTATCAACAATCATCATTACTATACTCGTTTTTTCAAGTGGAAATACCGCTATATGAATGTCTTTCGTATGGTAATCAGGAGACATATTATAGATATCGTTAATTACGTTATCTTCAAAGTCACTCACCATTACTATTGGGCCCTGAAATGCAAATGGAACCACATAATCAAGCTGTTGATAATAGCATAAATAATACCAATCATCGTGATTACCTGCTCCTGCAATTTTTGCCCGCTTGAATTCTGACTCATATTCGACTAAATCCAAATCGATAATCTCAATGTGGTGCATTGCATAATCGTATGCATGAAACTGCTCCGCCATAATTGAATAAAGAGCGCGCTCTTCAAATCGTTTGCTTATCATTAACAAATAATTTTTCATCACTATCTGGGCCAGCATTTTACCTGTCGGAATTTTAGCGTAGGCTCCTGGATTTTCGTAATCTTGAAAAAGTGTTCCGTCGCATTCTCTACATATTAAGTGGAATGTTCCTGCATCATTTACGCCATTATCTTCGCCCAAAACAGGAAATTCGGCTTGAATCCCAGACATATATACTTTTCCTTCTGTTGCAACTCTCTTTAAACAAAATTTGGGAACAGAGTGTGAATTACAAAAGCTACTACACTCTTTCTTACAAATGTAACATGTTTGATGCTTTGCCCGTTGGCGTGCCTTAGCATATATTCGGCTCATTTTTTTATTTACAGAAATTTTATTATCCAAGTATCGCTGCCGGTCATATTCGTCATCAAACCCTAACCGAAGCATTTCAATATTTTCCTCATACATTAAGTAAAATCCTTCCTTAGTTATCATAAAGGGATTTAATATTACAGACAAAATCTTTTATCATGCTAATTGTTTCGTTTGGAGCAATAATTTTTGCTCGCTTCCCAAATCCACACACCCATGCAAAAAACTGGTCACTAATTTCCACATCGGCGGTCACAACAAAATGCTCGTTGCCATCGGGTCTATAAAACACATCTTTGCCTGTCCCAAATCGCTCAATGGCCGTATCGAGCAAGTAGTTGCGAAAACGGATACTGACACGCTTCCGCTCGCCGCCAAACATAGAGAACACGCGGCGGGTATAACTTTCGATGTCGATTTTGGAAAACTCTTTTGCTCCCTCTCGCGATTCATTAAGAAGTTTTACTTCCTTCATTCGATCAACACGATATGTAGCGATTTGTGGTGCCTTTCTATTACCAGCAGGCCCATAACCCAGCAGATAATAATTCCCATCGTTTATTAGCAACTTGTAGGGGCTTACTTTGTAAATAGCCCCTTTGCGGCGCTCCACCTGTGTTATTCCGTCTTGAAGTGTATATTTCAAATATTTGAAGCTGATTTTCTGCGGGGTGTGGGGCTTGCCGTCTTGCCTGGTAGCCATGGCCTGATTGATTTTTGAGATGATCGCCATAGTTCCCTTTTGGGTTGTTTTCACCCGGTCACATAAGAACACTTCCCGTTGAAGCTGCTCGGCCTGATAGGTGCTGCAAAACTCGCCCAGCGTGTCCACCAAATCTTTCGCTTGCCGGGCGGATATGAACTTTGCCGCATGGACGCACTCGGCCAGCAGCCGCAAATCGTCGAACTCAAATTGACGGGACAGCAGCCGGTATTTCCCGCCCTGTCCGCCTTCTATATCCATCCCAAACACATCCCGCAGGGCGGCAATATCCCGATAGATGGCGCGGCGCTCCGCTTCAATGCCGCACTCGTTTTTCAGATAGTCCACCACATCCCCGGCGGTAACAGCGTGGTTCTCGTCGGAGTTCTCCAAAAAGTATTTGGCAACATAGAGCGTTTTCACCTTTTGGTTTTCTGACTTTGCCATGTGCGCCGCCTCGCTTTCCCGTTCTTATGTCCAGTGTATCACAAAATCAGGAAAAAGGCAGCAGCAAAGAGTATTGGGGCCGCTCGTGTCGAGCGGCCCCAGGCTGTCAAATAAGCTGTGCGTGGTTCTGTATTGCTGTTTCGATCCGTTGTGGCTCAATACCGATATACCGCTGTGTAACGGCGGTGGAGCTGTGCTGCAATAGCCGCTGCACCAGAGCTATGTCATAGCCATTGGCCTTGTATATCTCCGTGGCATACCACTTGCGGAAGCTGTGAGTGCTGATCCCCTTATAGCCCAGGTAGTCGCACACGATATGGAGTTGCTTTTGTATGGCCCTCTCAGTGATGGGGAATATCAGGGCGTTTCGGTCTATGCCATTCCGCAAGCAATAATTCTCTATGTATTGCTGAATAACAAGCGGAACGGTGAACACCCGGCGCTTGCCGGTTTTCTGCTCGGTGATCTCCAAGCGGTATCTGTCCCCGTCCCGGACAATATCGCAGAGCCGCAGCTTCAATATGTCGCTGACGCGCAAGCCCAAATTCCCTTCCAGCACCAGGGCGGTGGCTATCCGCTCATTTGGGCGGCAACCGCTGAACCCCTCTCGCATAGTCTGTATGATCTCCCTGTATTGCTCGGTGGTGAGCGCCTTGGTTTTCTTGTTCATGGTGGCCTCCATCGTCAAAAGTTCGTTTTTTGTGGTGGAAAAGTTCGTGTATTTGGGGTAGTAACGGGAAAATCCCGTAATTACTGGGTTTTGGTGTTCGTATAACATAGATTATACGAACTTTATGGTGGGCGGGGATTTCTCCCCGCCCTTCCCTGTCAACCGGCCAGTACCATTCGCTCGTTGCAGTCCAGGCAAGCGATATTCACCGCTTTGGTGGCCCGAACGGAATTCCCGCAGCAGGGGCAGATATACTTTCTCGTGCTGGACGGACGTGGCGGCAGGGTGGTTCCTGTGCCGCTGTGCGTCCCGGTGCCGGTGACCTGGAACCCGGCAAACTCGTTGCGGTTTATGAGAATGTCGGTCAAGCCGTTCTCCAATACGAAGTCCAGCAGCGCCTCGCCGGGGGCCGTGTGTGACCATCCGTATTTGTCGCTGTGGGTGACGGTCAGGCCGTGGGCCTCCGCCGCCGCTTTGAACTTCCGGTTGTGGTAGGTGTTGCCCCGGCTGCAATCCTGCACGCCGTTCTCGAAGTTGTAGTAGTGAACCATTTCGTGAAGCAGGGTCGCCGCCACTTCCTCGATGGGGCGGGCCAGTGTCCCGGCCCCGATATTGATTTCATGGGTGCCGCCCAGCTTGGAAACCCAGGTATCTTCCCGTAGGGAGAAGTGGCCGTAGGCGCGGGGCGTGGACTGGATGGTGATGGTGGGCCTTGAAAGTGCATTTTCAAAAAATTCAGCGTTCAGCAGGTCGAACACTTTGTTGAGATACCCGGCCACACGGTTATAGCTTGTCAATTCCTTCATGTCTTTATCTCTCCTGTTCTTGATTTTGGGGGGAGGGCAAGCTATAATGTTCTTGCCCTCTCCGTTTTGGTTTGGGTGGGAGTCCTTTGCCTGTAAGCTTTGGTCGGCAGTCAGGCAAGGGGCTTTTCTTTATGCGCTGATGGTGAAACGGCGGCTCTGGCTCTGCTTGGTGAAGGCTTTGTAGAGGTCGCCGTACACCTTCTTGAAAGCGGTGGTGTCGAAGCGGTTGGAGAGAACGGAAGTCCAGCGGACGATGTACTTTCCAGCGACCAGCTCTTCGGTGTCGCGCTCCATCATTTCGGCCTTGATGCTGTCCCGGATAGCTTCGGCCTCTACCTTGGCTTCTTCCATAATGGCCTCCCATTCATTCAAGGCCTCGATCTTGGCTACCAGTTCGTTCTTGCTCATAGTTCATTCTCCTATTACAATATATTTACGGATCAAGGCACGGTAGCCAGCCGTGTCTTTTCC
>CALDMR010000190.1 GCA_937915065.1 uncultured Clostridia bacterium | reverse complement strand
TTTCCTACCAGGGGCTCTTTTTTGTACTGTCTGCACAATCTGGGGCAGTTCACTCCGCCGGGGGTTTTTTGTTCAGTCCCGCAGCTCCAGCAGCTGCCGGAGCTCTTCCAGGGATTCGGGGGAATCGGCATAGTCCTTCACGCTGTCCCGGGCCGTCCAGTCGGCGCCGTAGCGCTGGTTGTACCGGGCCGCCAGGGTGGGCAGCAGGGCGTTGGCTTCCTCCAGGGTCACCGTTTCCGTGTGGAGCACATCGTCCTCATCGGTATAGGTCCAGGATACATAGCCCAGATTGCCCACCGCCGCCAGCAGCTGCACGGCCTTGCCCCTCATCTTCCGGTTCATCCGCGTCATCTCTTCCCGATTCAGATTGGAAGATCCATAGGATTCAAAATGCAGGGTCCAGCCGTAGGGCTCCGCCGCCGTTTGCAGCTCATTATCATACATGCCCACTTCTTCATAGATCCCCAGCGCGCTGGCAACCGAGTTCAGCGCCGAGGGGTCTCCCACATAGGGCGTGCAGCTGTAATACAAAGAGCGGCTCTCGCCGCTGATCTCCAGGCCGTCGGCCCAGACCAGCGTATTGTCCACATAGAAGCGCACACCATCGAGTACATTGGTACTATATCCATACCCGCCGCTGCCTCGATTCAAAAAAGACTGGCGCACTTTTTTGCCGGTAAAGCGATAGGCCGTACTTCCGTCGCTTTCTTCCTCAAATTTCCAATCCCCGTCAATCAGGGTAAACCGATTGTCGCTGGGCATTACTTCAATATCCACAACGCCGCCATGTCTCCAGACCCTCCACTCCAATTCATAATCATGGACGGGCGTGCCCCACACATAGGTGCGCAGGCTCGCCGCCCCGATCACCAGGGCCGCCAGGGCCGCCACCGCCAGAAGAATTTGGATCAGCGTCCTGCGGTTCCAGGCCGCAAAGGCATCCACCACGGGGGCGTCGATCTGGGCGGCCCGTTCCTCCGCCGCGCTCATGGCCTGGTATTTTTCCCGGCAGGCGCCGCAGTCCTCCAGATGGGCCCGCACCGCCTCGGTGCTCTCCTCGCCGGTAAGGCCGTCCACATAGGAGGGCAGCAGATCTTCCACAATGCCGCAGGGCAGCTCATGCCTGTTCGTCATTTTGCATCGCTCCTTTCAGTCGCTCTTTCCCGCGGTAAAAGGTCACGCGGGCCCAGTTCTCCGTTTTTCCCACCACGGCGCCGATCTCCTGGAAGGACAGGCTGCCGAACAGGCGCAGGTAGACCACTTCCCGCATCTGCTCGGGCAGGGTGTGCACAGCGCGCAGCAGCTCCAGGTGCCCCGCCCGGGAAAGCACATCCTCCTCCGCCGAGGGGGCGGGCAGCACAATGTCCTCCGTCAGGCTTTCGCTCCGGCGCTTCGTTTTGCGCAGGTGCTGATACCACACATGCTTGCCGATCTGGCAGAGCCAGACGGACAGCTTGCAGGAGCCGTCGTAGCGGCCGATGGAGCGCACGGCCCGGTAAAAGGTCTCCTGGGTCAGCTCTTCGGCCAGATCCGCGTCGCGGCACTGGGACAGCAGAAATTTGTACACCGTTTGCACATGTTCCCGGTAGATTGCATCCATATCTTCCACGCTGCGCTCCCTCCTTTCACTCTATACATCCCCAAAAGGGCCCTTTCGTTACAGGCAAATTCAAAAAAAGGGAAAAGATGACCCATCTTTTCCCTTTTTTCGATGCTATCTTTTTTTCAGGCTGTCTTTTTTCAGGTTGGGCCGCCTTCCCGCTGCTCCCGCTCCGCCATGGAGCCAAAGCGCTTCCACCGGCCGGACAGGTAGTAGCCCACGCTGAGCACCACGCCCACCAGCCAGGCCCCGGCATAGCAGCCGAACATATACTGCTGGCCCAGGGTATCCGCCAGCAGGTAGCACAGGGCCACCCGCACCACCACCACGGACAGCAGACTGTTGATCATGGGGAACACCGCGTCTCCCGCCCCGCGCATCACATTGTTCAGCACGAAAAGCACGGCGAACAGGGAATAGAAGGGCATGACCCACCACAGGTACAGGGCCCCCGCATCCACCACGGCGGGGGTTTGGGAGAAGAGCATCAGAATGGGGCGGCACAGGGGCAGCACCACCGCCGCCGCGGCCACGCACCAGAGGATGCTCATGGCCAGGGTGGCCCGGGCGCCGGAGCGCACCCGATCCATGCGGCCCGCCCCCACATTCTGCCCCACAAAGGTGGTGGCGGCATTGGCAAAGCTCTGCACCGGCAAAAAGGCAAACATATCGATCTTATTGCCCACATTGAACCCGGCGGTGAAATCATAGTCATAGGTGTTCACCTTCGCCGTCAGGGCCATGATGGCGGCGGCGATCAGGCCGTTCTGAATGCCCGCGGGCAGGCCGATGCGCACGATCTGCCGCAGCAGCCGCCGGTCCAGCTGCAGCCCCCGGAAGCGCAGATGCAGATCCTTATATTTCCGGTTGATATACACGATACCGAACAGCCAGGAAAACCACTCGGCAATGATGGTGGCAAAGGCCACCCCGGCCACGCCCCAGTGGAACACCGCCACAAACAGCAGATCCAGCACAATGTTGATCACCGTGGCGATGGCCAGAAAGAGCAGGGGCGTTTTGCTGTTGCCCAGGCCCTGCAGAATGCCGGCGTTGGTGTTGTAGCCGATGCTGCCCACCAGGCCCAGGCAGGTCAGCTGCAAATAGAGCTTGGCCTCGGGAAAGGCGGCGGGCGCCACCTGCAGCAGATGCAGCAGGGGGTCGGTGAGCAAAAAGGCCCCCAGGGACACGGGCACGGCAATGATGAGAAAGGCCGCATAGGTGGTGTCTACCGCCGCGCGCACCCGCTCCGTTTCCCCCGCGCCGTAAAACTGGGCGATCACCACGGTGGAGCCGATGCTCAGCCCGATGAACAGGGAGACGAATAAAAACACCACGGGAAAGGCAATGCCCACCGCCGCCAGGGCCGTGTCGCCAGTGAAATTGCCCACCGTCCAGCTGTCCACCATGTTATAAAGCTGCTGCAGCAAATTGCCCACCAGCAGGGGAATGGAGAAGAAAAAGATATGCTTGGCGCTGGAGCCTACGGTCATATCCCGCACGCCCTCTTTCTGCATAATGCCGCCCCCTTTCTTGAAAAAGCAGGATTTTTTTGGAAGTACCTTTCATTTTAGCGAAAGAACAGCCCTTGTCAAGGGTGCGATCCCCTTGTTCTTTTCCCCGGCTTTTGATATACTGTGGAAAACCGTGTGCAAAAAGTGAAAAACTCACCAAACTTTTTTCTTCTTTTTGTACGAAGCTATCTATTGACATGAATTTTACAAATTTCAAAGGAAGGGAGGAGATCCTGTTGAAGCTGATCTCCTGGAATGTGAACGGTCTGCGCGCCTGCATGGGCAAGGGCTTTCCGGAATTTTTAGCCGCCAGCGGGGCCGACGCCGTGTGCCTGCAGGAAACCAAGCTGCAGCCCGAGCAGGCCCCCGCCCTGGAGGGCTACCGCGCCTATTGGAACAGCGCCGAAAAGAAGGGCTATTCCGGCGTGGCCCTGCTGTCCCGCACGGAGCCCCGGCAGGTGACCTTCGGCCTGGGCCTGGAGGAGCACGACCGGGAGGGCCGGGTCATCACCGCCGACTACGGCGATTTTTACCTGGTCACCGTATACACGCCCAACGCCCAGGACGGACTGCGCCGCCTGGACTACCGCATGGAGTGGGAGGACGCCTTCCGGGCCTATCTGCGCCGGCTGGACGGGGAAAAGGGCGTGGTGGTCTGCGGCGACCTGAATGTGGCTCACAGCGAGATCGACCTGAAAAACCCCGGCCCCAACCGCAAAAACGCCGGCTTTACCGACCAGGAGCGGGGAAAACTGACGGAGCTGCTGAACAGCGGCTTTACCGACACCTTCCGCGCCCTCCACCCCGACACGGTGCGCTACTCCTGGTGGAGCTACCGCTTCAACGCCCGGAAAAACAACGCCGGATGGCGCATCGACTATTTTCTGGTGTCCGACCGGCTGATGGAGCGGGTGGAAGAGGCCGAGATCCTGACCGATGTGTTCGGCAGCGACCACTGCCCCGTGCTGCTTACCCTGCGGGACTGAACCCAAAGCAAAGCCAAAACAAAGTAAAAAACAAAAAGCGCTCCCGGCCGCAGCCGGGAGCGCCTTTTTTATGGTTTCATCGCAATTTCCGCAGGGAGCGCCGCAGATCACAGCTTGGGAGAAGCTGTGCTGCCGCCCACCCGCAGGTTGTTGGCCATGCTCTTCAGCAAAGTCTCGTCACTGGATATCTCTGTCACGATCTGCATCTGATCGCCCACAATATAAGTAAACATCATGCAGTAAAGCAACTTACCTGCGTCCTCGGCGATGGCGGTGGTGCAGTAAGCTTCCACATTACCAAAGGTTACCTCGGTCGTTTTAAGATCGTGGATCAAGCAATTCATGCTGCTCAGAATTATTTTCTCTATCGTCTCAACCGGTACCATCCTGACGGACTGGCCACGATACATGGAATTCTTATCAAACATAACAGATGCCATAACCACTGTTTCGCCACTTATGCCATTGAGAGAAAAGACCGCAGGATCAATCTGCGGATACAATCTCACGAAGCTGGGCTTGGCAATCACCACATAATCTCCCACAACCACGTCCTCCAGCAGCAGCACATGCTGGCGCTGGTCAGCCAGGGCCACTCTGGCGATGATGGCCGCCGCTTCCGCCCGGGTGATGGTCTTGGTGGGGTTGGCGGTGCCGTAGGGGTCGCTGCCCGTCAACACGCCGGCCTGATACAGGCCCAGCAGCTCCCGGCTGTAGGCGGTGGAGGCCGTCACATCGGGCAGCTTTTCGATCTCGTTGATGGCGGGCAGGGCCGTTTCCGGCAGGGCATGGTAGAAGATATAGGCCATCTCCGCCCGGGTCACCTTGGCAGTGTAGCTGGCGAAATCGCCCTTCTTGACGATCCCGTTTTCCAGGGCATAGTCCACATAGGGCTGATACCAGGGGGAACCGTTGGTCAGGGTGCTTTTGCCGGTGGTGAAGATCTCGTGAACCCGGTCTGCCATGACCAGGGCTTCCGCCACCGTCAGGGTGCCCTTGGGATTGAATCCCTTGTCCGCGCCCTTCATCAGGCCGTATTCATAGCAGGTTTTCACCGACTCCGCCGCCCAGTGGCCCGCGGGCACATCCTTGAACTGGCCGTTGTAGGTGGCCGTGGTTACAAAATTGTCCAGACTGTTGGGGGCGGCAAAGGCCGTCACGCTCAAGCTGAGGGTCATGGCCAGGGCCAGCACCAGGGAAAGACACTTTTTCATACGATCATTCCTCTCTTTTTCATCGATTCCCCATGGCAGGGAGAGATTATCATCAGTATAGCAGATGCACGCCAAAAGTACAGAGGGCCAAAGCGCCGAAATTTCCCGGGTAAAATAAGGCACAACGCCATGGCCCCAAACAGAAACTCCCCCGCGGCAAATGCCGCAGGGGAGGTCTCTGAGCCTTGGTTTTGCCGCGATGCAATCAGTCGGGCAGTTTTTCAAAATCTGCCGCTCCATGCTTGCAGATGGGGCAGATGTAGTCGGCGGGCAGGGGATCGCCTTCATAAATGAAGCCGCAGATCTTGCAGATCCAGCCCTTCTTGGGCGCGTCGGTCATGGCGGCGGGCAGGGGCTTGGGCTTGATGTTGGCGAAGTAATAAGCGTAGGTGACGGAGGGCTCGGCGGAGAGCACCTTGGCCTCGGTCACATCGGCGATGAACAGGGTGTGGGTGCCGCAGTCGATAGACTGGATCACCTTGCCGGAGAGCACCGCGTTGGTGCAGCCGGTGAGGTAATACAGACCGTTGGCACTGCGCTGCAGGCCCTCGCAGCCGTCGAACTTATCGGCATCGCGGCCGCTCTGGAAGCCGAAGCGCTTGAACACATCCATGGTAGCGTCCTCGCTGAGGACGGACACGTTGAACACACCGGTGCGCAGGATCATGTCGTGGGTGTGGTTGGCCTTGTTCACGGCCACGGTGATGCGCTTGGGGGTGTCGGTCAGCTGGGCTGCGGTGTTGATGATGCAGCCGTTGTCCTTGTCGCCCTCCCGGGCGCTCAGCACGAACAGACCGTAAGAGAACTTGAACATGGCGTTGGGATCCACTGCTTCGGCGGCGGTGGCGCTGCCAGCGCAGATCTCAGCGGGGCTGGTGCGCAGGATATCGTTCATGCTGGGCTTCTTGGCGGCGGCAGCGCTCTTCAGGCCGGGGATGGTGGCGGCGATGGCGTCGGCCATGGCGTCCAGCTCGCACAGCTGGCGCTCCTTCAGGGAGGAACGGACGGTGACGGTCTGGTCGATGAATTTGGTGCCGGGGATGCGGGCCAGCAGGTCGTGCATCAGTCCGCCGGCGGCGGGGGCCCAGGAGCCGTTCTCGATCAGCGCCACGGTGCGGTTCTTCAGGTTGTGGTTCACGATATCGTGCAGCAGGTCTTCCATGGCAATGTAGATGCCTGCGTTATAGGTGGTGGAAGCAAAGACCAGGTGGCTGTAGCGGAAGCCGGCAGCCAGGATCTCGTCGGCGGGGGTGTAGGACGCGTCGAACAGGGCGACCTTCACGCCGCGCTCGCGCAGCTTGGTGGCCAGGATCTCGGCGGTGTTGGCGGTGTTGCCGTACACGGAGGCATAGGCAATGACCACGCCGTTTTCCTCGGGAGTGTAGGTGGCCCACTGGATGTACTTCTCCAGGAACCGGTTGAACTTCTTGCGCCAGACAAAGCCGTGGAGGGGGCAGACCATCTTGATCTCGATGCCGGCGGCCTTCTTCAGCACGTCCACCACCTGGGGGCCATATTTGCCCACGATGTTGGTGTAGTAGCGGCGGGCTTCGTCCATATAGTCGCCGAAGAAGTCCACTTCGTCGGCAAACAGCGCGCCGTTGAGGGCGCCGAACGTGCCGAAAGCGTCGGCAGAGAAGAGGATCTTCTCGCCGATATCATAGGTGACCATAACCTCGGGCCAGTGCACCATGGGCGCGGCCACAAAAGTGAAGGTGTGCTTGCCGGTGCAGAATGTGTCGCCCTCGGCCACCAGGTGCAGGCGGGAACGCAGGGGGAACTCAAAGAACTGCTCGATCATGGCAGCCACTTTCTCGTTGCACACGATGGTGACTTCGGGGTGGTGGAACACCAGCTCGCCCAGGGTGGCGGCGTGGTCCATCTCCATATGCTGCACGATCACATAGTCCAGCTTACGGCCGTTCAGCACATGATCCACATTTTCCAGGAACTGCTTGGAAGCGGACTGATCCACAGTGTCGAAAACCACCGTTTTTTCATCCAGCAGAACATAAGAGTTATAAGATACGCCGTTGGGGATCTTATACACGCCCTCGAACAGGGCCAGACGACGATCGTTGGCGCCAACCCAATACAGATCGTCAGTTACATTACGGACACAATACATATGCGTCACATCCTTTCCCTTTTTATCATTCTTGAAGCAGCATCGCTGCAAAAGGGCGAACCCCATCCGCCCTCTGGTGACATTTTCACATTTGCATCATACCATAAAACTGTCTGTTTTTATTGCAACATTTCAAGGAAAATCCCGGCCTTCTTCCGCCGGATGTCATGATTGTCCAATCCTTCACAAATCTCTTTTTTTCCAGAAGGTCAAAATTATGAAAGAGCGGCTCCCGCCCCGTCCGGGCCGCCGCCCTGGTCCCCCATCCGGCGAAAAAATCCGGGCAGGGGGCGCGCCGCGCCCCCTGCCCGGGGAGATCTTTTATACCGGGTCCACCGGATCGTAATACAGCCTGCCGTCCCGCTCCTCGCAGCGCAGGCGGCCGCCCTTGATCAGATAATCCAGGTGGGCAATACATTCGCCCACGGCGAAATATTTCTGGGCGTCCGGAAAATCGTCCCAGTTTTTGGCCCGGATGCTCCAGGTCATCAGCGCCGCGATCTCATAGGCCGTTTTGCCCCGGGTCGTGCCCACGATCCGCTCCGTTTCCGCCAGGCGCGCCCGGTGGTGGGCCATCAGCTCGTCCACCCGGGCAGCAAAATCGCCCGTCTTCCGGTGGCTGGGCAGGGCCAGCTTCACCGGCAGCTTACGCACCATTTCCAGGGACGCCAGATAGGAGCCCAGCGCATCCTCCATCTCATCCCAGGAGGTGATATTGGGTGTGATGTCAAACAGCACATGGTCGCCGGTGAACAGGATGCCCCGATCCTCCTCCCACAGGCACATGTGGCCGGGGGTGTGGCCGGGGGTCATGATGCAGCGGAAGCGGTAGCCGCCCCGCTCAAACACATGGCCGTCCTCCACGGTGACATACTGCCGGCAGCCCGCCCTGGGCACATAGCGCATGGCCGGGTCCGTGGTTCGGATCTGGCGGAGGGTCTCTTCGGGAAAGCCCGCCCGGCGGAAATAGGCGGTGCGCTCCTCCCAGGGGGCGTCGCTCAATTCCACGCGCTCCGTAAGGCCGCGATCCACCGCGCCCATATAGATCGTGCGGCCCGGGCCGATGATCTCCGGCGCCAGGCCCGTATGGTCGTTGTGAAGGTGGGTCAGAAAAATATCCACGCTCTCCGGCGCCACCCCCAGCTCCGCCAGGCCGCCGAAAAGGGCGGCGCGGCACTCATCCAGGGGGAAGCCCGTGTCGATCAGCAGGCTGTGGGCCCCGTCATGAATCAGATAGCTGTTCAGCTCCTTCAGCGGGTTGCCCGGCAGCGGCACACCGATGCGGTAAATATTTTCCACGATTTTTTCTACGGCCATGGCCTTTCCTCCTATTGCTTCCTTCTTTCTGTTTTGATGCTCCCCAGGGCAGGGACTTTTGCCCGGAGAAATTGTCGAAAAAAGGGCCTGCTGGAAAACAGACGGTTTGCAGCAGGCCCTGATTCTTCATGGATTTTATGCTTCCTTCGGTCCGGACTTCTTTTCCACCGCGTGGCGGGCGCACTTGGCGATGACCTCGGCGGTGAGGCCGTAAGCCTCCAGCACCTCGGCAGCCTTGCCGCTGCGGCCGAACTCGTCCTTCACGCCGTGCCGGATCACGGGCACGGGATAGTGGCCGGACAGGAATTCCGCCACGGCGCTGCCCAGACCGCCGATGACATTGTGCTCCTCGGTGGTGACGATGGCGCCGGTCTCCCGGGCTGCCTGCAGCACCAGCTCCTTGTCCAGGGGCTTGATGGTGTGGAAGTCCAGCACGCGGGCGGAAATGCCCTCCCCGGCCAGGGTTTCGGCGGCCTGCAGGGCCAGCTGCACCATCATGCCCGTGGCGATGATGGTCACATCGCTGCCGTCGCGCAGGGTGACGCCCTTGCCGATCTCAAAGGTGTGCTCGCCGGACTCATAGCCGGTGACCGTTTCCACGGCGCTGCGGCCCAGGCGCATATAGGCGGGGCCGTCGTAGTCGATCAATGCCTGAACGGCGGCGCGCATCTCGGCGCCGTCGCAGGGGTTCAGCACCACCATGCCGGGAATGGTGCGCATCAGGGACAGATCCTCGATGCACTGGTGGGTGGCGCCGTCCTCGCCCACGCTCAGGCCGCCGTGGGAACCGATGACCTTCACATTCAGGTGGGGATAGGCCACGGAGTTGCGCACCTGCTCAAAGGCGCGGCCGGCAGTGAACATGGCGAAGGAGCAGCAGAAGGGCTTCTTGCCGCAGGTGGCCAGGCCGGCGGCCACGCCCACCATATTGGCCTCGGCAATGCCCATATCGATAAAGCGCTCGGGGCAGGCCTTTTTGAATTCCGCAGATTTCGTGGCGCCGGCCAGGTCGGCGTCCATCACGATCAGCTCGGGATGCTCGGCGCTCAGGGCGGCAATGGCCTTGCCAAAGGCCTCGCGGGTTGCAATCTTTTCTGCCATGGTTACATCGCCTCCAGTTCTTCAATGCGCGCGGTCAGTTCCGCGCGGGCCTGTGCCATCTGTTCGTCGTTGGGCGCCTTGCCGTGCCAGCCGGCGTCGTCCTCCATGAAGGACACGCCCTTGCCCTTCACGGTGCGGGCCAGGATCACGGTGGGCTTGCCCTTGACGGTTTTGGCCACGTCGAAGGCGGCGGCCAGGGCGGCCAGGTCGTGGCCGTCCACATGGATCACGTTCCAGTTGAAGGCGGCAAACTTGGCATCCAGCGGCTCGGAGGGCATCACGTCGGCGGTGCGGCCGTCGATCTGCAGGCCGTTCACATCCACCACGGCGCACAGGTTATCCAGCTTGTACTTGGCGGCGGCCATGGCAGCTTCCCACACCTGGCCCTCTTCGATCTCGCCGTCGCCCAGGGCGGCGTATACGCGGTAGTCCTTTTCATCCAGCTTGCCGGCCAGGGCCATGCCCACGGCAGCGGAGATGCCCTGTCCCAGGGAACCGGTGGACATATCCACGCCCTTCACATGCACCATGTCGGGGTGGCCGGACATATGGCCCTTGATGGAGCGAAACAGCTCCAGCTCTTCCACGCCGTAATAGCCGCGCAGGGCCAGCATGGAATACAGGGCAGGGGAGCAGTGGCCCTTGGACAGGACAAAGCGGTCCCGATCCGGGTCGGCGGGATTCTGGGGGTCCACATGCATGGTGTGGAAATACAGCACGGTCAGCACGTCCATCACGGACAGGGAGCCGCCGGGATGTCCGGAGGCACAGCGGTGTACGGCCTCCACGGCCAGCAGCCGGGCTTTTGCCGCGGTCAGGGCCAGTTCTTTCACTTCTTTGTGATCCATGGTATCTTCCTTTCCCTTTGTTATGCAATCATTCTTCCGCCGTTCCGCGTCCGTAGTAGTCGGACTCGAGCAGCAGATTGTTCATATGGATATACTCTTTGGCCAGGGCGTTCATCTCTTCCACCTGGGCGGCGGGGCCCTCGTCGCTGAAGGCGGCCACGATGCGGCCGTCCCGGCAGGCCCCCTCCTCCGTGACCCAGGAGCAGTCCTGGAACACGGCGTAGCCGGGGTAGTTTTCGTCAAAGGCGTCCTGCCCCAGGTAATGGTAGTCGCTTTCCAGGCCGAACAGGTTCACCAGGGTGGGCAGCAGGTCGGCGGTGTTCAGGGTTTTGTCCACTTCCAGGGGCGTGCCGCCGTAAGACCAGATGAAACAGGGCGTTTTTTCCACCAGCAGGATATCGTTCACGCCGGATTCTTCCAGCAGCCGCTCCTTATCCTGGATGCCGTAGGCATAGTGGTCGGTCACGCCCACGATGACGGTGTCCTCCAGATGGCCGTTTTCCTCCAGGCTTTTCAGCAGGCGGGTGAAGAGCATGTCGCAGCAGCGGGCCTTGGCCCGGATGCAGTCGATCTCCTCGTGGCCGGAGCTGCCCTTGTACTGGGGATACTGGCCCAGGGCAAAGCGGCTCAGCTCTTCGTCGTAGGTATAGGTCATATGGGCGCTGCGGGAGATGACGAAATTGCAGAAGCCCGTGTAGTCCCCGCCCGCTTCCCCGTGGTAGAACTTTTCCATCAGTTCTTCGTTGGAAAACACGGCGGTGTCCGACAGCAGGGCATCGCCCACGATGCCGTAATTCATATAGCAGTTATAGGCCTCGTAACCCATGGCCGGCTCCATCACGCCGCGGTTGTAGAAGGTCACGTCGTTATAATGGAAGGCCTCGGCGCTGAAGCCCTGTTCCCGGAACAGGTTGGGCAGGCTGTGGGAAAAGTCGTTGGTGCAGTAGCTGAAAGCATACTGCCCGTTGGTGGGCAGGTAGATGCCCGTGTTCATGCAGAACTCCGTGTTGAAGGTGCGCACGCTGCCGTAGCCGGGGGAGTAGAAGTTGGTGAAATTGATGCCCTCGTCCATTATGCGGGCGATGGTGGGGGTGTCCTGCTCGTTGATCAGAAAGTCGTCCATGCTCTCCATCAGCACCAGCACCACATTCTTGCCCTCGAACAGGCCGGTCATTTCGTTCGCCTCGTGGGGGCTGCGCTGGTCGAACCATTCCTCCAGTTCGCCGGTGCGCCGGTTCACTTCCTGGCGGTACATGGGCGTCATGGGATAGAGGTTATGCTCCCAGATATCCTTGGCGGTGGTCTGGTAAATGCCGCAGATCTGGTAGAGCTTATGGGCGTCGTACATGGTGGTGTAGATCCCCTCCAGGGACATGGCCCGCTTGTACTCCGCCTGGAGGCCCCAGGCCTCCCCATCCTGGCGGAACACCAGGGCGGGATAGGCCGCCAGCCCCGCCGCCGCGGACAGGCCCACCATCAGGCAGGTCATGCGCAGCCGCGCCGGCCGCGGCCCCCGGGGCACCAGGAAGCAGCCGATGCAGCCGATGACCATCAGGGCGATGGTGGCGATCCACCAGCCCTGGGAAAACAGGCCCAGCACATCGCCGGCAAAGGCGCCGCCCTCGTTGGCATAGCGGATGTCGCCCACCCACATCATGCAGCCGAAGATGGTGTAATACCCGCACTGCACCGCGCCGAAAATGGCGAAGAAATAAAAGCTGAGTCCGTAGACCACCTTGCCGATCCAGCGGGGCAGGAGCAGGGCCAGGGCCGTTAAAAGCAGGGCCCAGCAAAAGCCGAAGGTCGTACCCGTGGTGCAGCCGGCGTCCAGATACCGGCTGCAATAGACCTCCACGCTGTAATAAGACAGGAACATCCACAAGGCGCCGAACAGATACCAGAAGGCCTGCCGCCGGGGCGAAAGGGGCCGGGTCTGTTCCTGTTTCTTTCTCTGTCGTTTCATAAAAGGGAACCGGCGGGCTTAGAAAGCCACCCGCTCCGCGATATAGGCGGCCACCTGATCCATGGGGATGCGCACCTGCTCCATGCTGTCGCGCTCGCGGATGGTCACGCAGTGGTCGGCCGGCGTGGTCTCGTCGCCCACGGTTTCAAAGTCCAGGGTGATGCAGAAGGGGGTGCCGATCTCGTCCTGGCGGCGGTAACGCTTGCCGATGGAGCCGGTGTCGTCATAGTCGCACATGAAGTGCTTGGACAGCTCGGCATGCAGCTCTCTGGCGGGGCCGGAAAGGACTTCCTTCTTGCTCAGGGGCAGCACGGCGCACTTGAAGGGCGCCAGGGCGGGGTGGAAGTGCATGACCACGCGCACATCGTCGTTGCCCTTCTTGTCCTGGCCCACCACTTCCTCGTCGTAAGCGTCGCACAGGAAGGCCAGCACGCTGCGCTCCACGCCCAGAGAGGGCTCGATGACATAGGGGATATAGCGCTCGTTCTTCTCCTGGTCGAAATAGGTCAGATCCTTGCCGGAGGTGGTCTGGTGCTGGTTCAGGTCGTAGTCGGTGCGGTCGGCCACGCCCCACAGCTCGCCCCAGCCGAAGGGGAAGAGGAATTCAAAGTCCGTGGTGGCCTTGGAATAGAAGCACAGCTCCTCGGCGTCGTGATCCCGCAGGCGGATGTTTTCTTCCTTCAGGCCCAGGCCCAGCAGCCAGTCGCGGCAGAAGGAGCGCCAGTAGTTGAACCACTCCAGGTCGGTGCCCGGCTTGCAGAAGAATTCCAGCTCCATCTGCTCGAACTCGCGCACGCGGAAGATAAAGTTGCCGGGGGTGATCTCGTTGCGGAAGGACTTGCCGATCTGGCCGATGCCGAAAGGCAGCTTCCGGCGGGTGGTGCGCTGAACGTTGGCAAAGTTCACAAAAATGCCCTGGGCCGTTTCGGGGCGCAGGTACACGGTGTTCTTCGCGTCCTCGGTGACGCCCTGGAAGGTTTTGAACATCAGGTTGAACTGGCGGATATCGGTGAAGTTATGCTTGCCGCAGGTAGGGCAGGGGATGGCGTGCTCTTCCACAAAGTCCTTCATCTCGCTCTGGGAGAAGGCGTCGATGGGCTTGGGCAGCTCGAAATTGTTCTCGGCGCACCAGTCCTCGATGACCTTGTCGGCGCGGAAGCGCTCGTGGCACTCGCGGCAGTCCATCAGCGGGTCGGAAAAACCGCCCAGATGGCCGGAAGCCACCCAGGTCTGGGGGTTCATCAGGATGGCGGCGTCCAGGCCCACGTTATAGGGGTTTTCCTGCACAAATTTTTTCCACCAGGCGTTCTTGATATTCTTTTTCAGCTCCGCGCCCAGGGGGCCGTAGTCCCAGGTGTTGGCCAGGCCGCCGTAGATCTCGCTGCCGGCGTAGACAAAGCCGCGGTTTTTGCACAGGGCCACGATTTTATCCATGGTCTTGTCGGTGTTTTTCATCATCGTAGTGAAACCTCCAAACAAAGGATTGCCATGCAATGCCTTCTTATTTTCTTCTTTAACTCCTTTATTATATAAAAGGGAACGGCGCTTTGCAAGGGGCGGGGCCATTCTTTTTCACCCCGCCGGGAGAAAACAAAAAAAGAACACCCATCGGGTGTTCTTTTCAGAGCCATGTTTCAATTAACCGATCTGGTTCAGCTTCAGGGTCAGGGCGCTCTTCTTGTGCGCAGCGTTGTTCTTGTGAATCAGACCCTTGCTGGCGGCCATGTCGACCTTCTTCACAGCGACCTTGTATGCGCCTTCAGCCTCGGTGCGATTGCCTTCTGCGGCAGCAGCCTCGAACTTCTTGATCGCGGTCTTCATAGCGGACTTCTGAACTCTGTTCTGAGCATTGCGGCTCTCAGCGATCAGAACGCGCTTCTTCGCAGACTTAATATTCGGCAAACCAAACACCTCCTCCGGCAGGAAATTTCGCATGGAGCACGTCTCCATACTCCGTGCAGAATGGTATTTTACCATTATCCTTTCAAAAAAGCAAGGAATTTTTCAAAAT
Source organism: uncultured Clostridia bacterium (assembly GCA_937915065.1). Lineage (GTDB taxonomy): Bacteria > Bacillota > Clostridia > Oscillospirales > Oscillospiraceae > Pseudoscillospira. The sequence goes on along the minus strand of CALDMR010000190.1, from coordinate 4,983 downwards.
TTTCTGATATTTTTTTGCATAAGGTGCGCAAAACCAGAAAAAATAGAAAGGAAACACCACATTTAGTATTTTTTCAGAAAAGGGGACACAAATCATGCCCAGCAAACGAACGGATTTGGCCGACGAGGCCTGGGAACTTTTTGAGGAACAGGCGGGAAAAACCACCCAGCTACAGGGGGTGCGGGCCCGGCAGTACGGCCGCCGGGGCTGTGCCGTCACGGCGGTGGAGATCCTGAACGCCGCCGGCAGCGCGGCCCTGGGAAAACCGGCGGGCCGCTACCGCACCATCGACCTGGCCCCCGGGGAAGGGGCGGAAACCTTTGCCGAAAATGCCCGCTGCCTGGCCGAAGAGCTGCGCCGCCTGCTGCCCCGGCGGCAGGGAGACGCCCCCGTGCTGGTGGCGGGCCTGGGCAACCGGGCCGTCACCCCCGACGCCGTGGGCCCCTGGGCGGCGGAACAGATTTTGGTCACCCGCCACCTGCGCCGGACCCTGGGCGCCCCCTTTTCCGCCTTTGCCCCGGTGTGCGCCCTGGAGCCGGGGGTGCTGGGAACCACCGGCATGGAAAGCGCGGAGATCGTGCAGGGGGTGGCCCGGCGGGTGCAGCCCGCCTGCGTGATCGTGATCGACGCCCTGGTGTCCCGGCGGATGCAGCGGCTGTGCGCCACGGTGCAGCTTTCCGACACGGGCCTGATCCCCGGCTCCGGCATCGGCAACCACCGGGCCGCCCTGAACGAAGAGACCCTCCATGTGCCGGTGCTGGCGGTGGGGGTGCCCACGGTGATCGAGGGGGCCACCCTGGCGGCGGATCTGCTGGAGCAGGCGGGGGCGGCGGCAGAGGAATCCGCCCTGCCGCCGGTCTCCCTGCTGGTGGCGCCCAAGGATATCGACCGGCGGGCCCGCCGCCTGGCCCGGCTGACGGCCTGCGGCATCAATCTGGCCCTCCAGAGGGAGCTGGATGTGGAGGACGCCCTGGCTCTGACCGGCGGCTGCTGAAAAAATGCCCCTTTACAAAGGAAAAAAACGCGCTATAATAAAGGCACAATCACATCAGCGATTCTTCAGGGCGGGGCGCAATTCCCCACCGGCGGTAAAGCCCGCGAGCCGAAAGGCAGGATCCGGTGAAATTCCGGGGCCGACAGTATAGTCTGGATGAAAGAAGAAAGCACACGGAGGCATGGGCCCCCGTCTTTGCACGCTCTGGAATGAACCCTCATTCCGGAGTTTTTTTGTATCCTGCAAAGGCGCGCCCCTGCCCGTTTTTGCAATCCCGCGCCCCGAGAACCGTTCTCGGGGCGCTTTTTTTCGCCCCGGGCTCCAGAGCGATCTGCCAAAAGAAAGGAGTTTTGCACCATGGACGATCGGGAGTATATGCGCCGGGCCATCCACCTGGCCCGGCGGGGGTGGGGCTGGACCAGTCCTAACCCCCTGGTGGGGGCGGTCATCGTAAAGGAGGGCCGCATCATCGCCGAGGGATGGCACGCCCGGTGGGGCCAGCCCCATGCCGAGCGCTGCGCCCTGGCCCGCTGCACCGAAGATCCCGCCGGGGCCACCCTGTATGTGACCCTGGAACCCTGCTGCCACCAGGGGCGCACGCCCCCCTGCACCGAAGCTTTGATCGAGGCCGGGATTTCCCGGGTGATCATCGGCTCCCGGGATCCCAATCCCAAAGTGTCCGGCCGGGGGGCGGCCCTGCTGCGGGCCCACGGCATCGCCGTGGAGGAAGCCTTCCTCCGCCGGGAGTGCGACGCCCTGAACCCCATCTTTTTCCACTACATCACCACCGGCCAGCCCTATGTGGCCCTGAAATACGCCATGACGGCAGACGGCAAGCTGGCCACCGTCACCGGCGCGTCCCAGTGGATCACCGGGGCAGAGGCCCGGGCCCATGTCCACACCCTGCGGGGCCGCTACCGGGCCATTTTAGCGGGCATCGGCACCGTGCTGGCCGACGATCCCCTGCTCAGCTGCCGCGCCGAGGGCGGGCGGAACCCCGTGCGGGTGATCTGCGACAGCCGCCTGCGCATCCCGCCGGACTGCCGCATCTGCCGCACCGCCCGCCGCCAGGAGACCATTGTGGCCTGCGCCGAAAACGACCCGGAAAAGCGGGCCCGGCTGGAGGGGCTGGGCATCACCGTGCTGTGCCTGCCCGACGGCCAGGGCCGGGTGGATCTGGCGGCCCTGGCGGCGGCCCTGGGCCAAAGGGGCATCGACAGCATCCTGGTGGAGGGGGGCAGCGAGATCCACGCCGCCGCCCTGGCGGCGGGGATCGTCCGGCGAATCTACGCCTATGTGGGCGCCCGGGTCTTTGGCGGACGGGGAGCAAAGTCGCCCCTGGGCGGCCCCGGGGCCGCCGCCGTGGAGGATGGCCCCCGGCTGGCCCTGGCGGCCACGGAACCCTTTGGAGACGATCTTTTACTGACCTATGACATCAAGGAGGGCGAGAAGTAAATGTTCACCGGAATTGTGGAAGAAGTGGGCGCCGTCCGCTCCGTGGTCTCCGGCAGCGCCGGGGGCGCCGTGACCATTGCCGCCCGGCGGGTGCTGGAGGGCACCGGGCTGGGCGACAGCATCGCCGTCAACGGCGTTTGCCTGACCGTCACCCGCCTGCTGCCCGACGGCTTCACCGCCGATGTGATGGCAGAAACCCTGCGCCGCAGCAATCTGGGCCGGCTGCAGCGGGGCGAAACCGTCAATCTGGAGCGGGCCCTGGCGGCGGATGGCCGGTTTGGCGGCCACATTGTCACGGGGCATGTGGATAACCTTGTGGAAATTGTGCAGATCAAACAGGAGGGAGCGGCAAAATGGGTCACACTTTCAGCGGCTCCGGAGAATTTGGAGCTGATCGTGGAGAAAGGGTCCGTGACCCTGGACGGGGTGAGCCTCACCGTGGCCGCCCGGACGGCGGACACCTTCAGCGTGTCCCTGATCCCCACCACCCAGGCGGACACTATCCTGCTGCACCGTAGGCCCGGCGACAAGCTCAACCTGGAAACGGATATCCTGGGCAAATATGTGCGCCAGCTGCTGGGCGGCGGGGCCCAAAGCACACCGAAAAAAGCGGCCGCCGGACTGACCGAGGCCTTTTTGACCGAACACGGATTTTGAGGAGGACTGAACTATGGCACAACTGAACACTGTGGCAGAAGCACTGGAGGATCTGCAGGCGGGAAAGATCATTTTATGCATCGACGATCCCGACCGGGAGAACGAGGGGGACATGATCTGCGCCGCCCGGTTCGCCACCACGGAAAACGTCAACTTTATGGCCCGGCACGCCCGGGGCCTGATCTGCACCCCCATGAGCGAGGAAGTGGCCCAGCGGCTAGGCCTGGAACAGATGGTGAAGGTGAACACCGACAACCACTGCACCGCCTTCACCGTGTCCATCGACCATGTGGACACCACCACCGGCATCAGCGCCGAGGAGCGGGGCTTCACCTGCCGCAAATGCGTCAGCCCCGACACCCGGCCCGAAGATCTGCGCCGCCCCGGCCATGTGTTTCCCCTGGTGGCCCGGCGGGGGGGCGTGCTCAAGCGGGCCGGCCACACCGAGGCCACCGTGGATCTGTGCCGCCTGGCGGGGCTGCCGGAATGCGGCCTGTGCTGCGAGATCATGCGGGAGGACGGCACCATGATGCGCACGGCGGAGATCCTGGAAAACGCCGGAAAATGGGGCCTGAAAGTCATCACCATCCAGGCCTTGCAGGACTACTGCCGCCTGCATGACAAGCATGTGCTCCGGGAGGCCGAGGCCCAGCTGCCCACGGCCTACGGCGCCTTCCGCATCTTCGGCTACACCGACGACCTCACCGGCGAGAGCCATGTGGCCCTGGTGAAGGGGGACATCGGCGACGGCAAGGGAGTACTCTGCCGCGTCCACTCCGAATGTCTCACTGGCGACGTGTTCGGCTCGGCCCGCTGCGACTGCGGCGACCAGCTTCACAAGGCCCTGTCCCTCATCGAGCGGGAGGGCCGGGGCGTGCTGCTGTATATGCGCCAGGAGGGCCGGGGCATCGGCCTGATCAACAAGCTGAAAACCTATGTGCTTCAGGAGCAGGGCTACGATACGGTGGAAGCCAACCTGCAGCTGGGCTTTGCCCCCGACCTGCGGGAATATTGGGTCGGCGCCCAGATCCTGCGGGATCTGGGGGTGAAGGAGCTGCGCCTTTTGACCAACAACCCCAGCAAGATCTACGGCATGGAGGGCTTCGGCATCCGGATCACCGAGCGCCTGCCCATCGAGATCCGGCCCCAGAAGTATGACCGCTTTTACCTGAAAACCAAGCAGGAAAAAATGGGCCACATCTTCGGCCGGGAGCAGACCGCCGAAATGAACCCCCAGGCATAAGCATCCCCAGGCATAAGCATCCCCGGGCAGCCGCCGCTGCCTTTTCAGCATCCTTTTTTTATTCAGAATTTTTTATGATCAGGAGGAACAGAACAATGAATGTGATCCAGGGCAATGTGATCGGACAGGGTATGCGGGTGGCGCTGGTGGCCTCCCGGTTCAATGAGTTCATCGTGGGCAGGCTGCTCTCCGGGGCGGAGGACGGCCTGGTGCGCCACGGCGTGGCGGAGGAGGCCATCGACGCCTATTGGGTGCCCGGCGCCTTTGAGCTGCCCCTGCTGGGCCAAAAGCTGGCCCAAAGCGGAAAGTACGATGCGGTGATCTGCCTGGGGGCGGTGATCCGCGGCGCCCCCAGCCACTACGATCTGGTGTGCAGCGAGGCCGCCAAGGGCATTGCCCAGGCGGGACTGAAAACCGGGGTGCCCGTGCTCTTCGGCGTGATCACCACGGAAAATATCGAGCAGGCCATCGAGCGCGCCGGCAGCAAGGCCGGGAATAAGGGCTACGACTGCGCCCTCAGCGCCATTGAGATGGTCAACCTGATGAAACAGATTTGAGAAGCTTGCGGGGGCGATGCCCCCGCGCTCCCTTTTTTGGGGGGGATATGGCCCCCCGGCCCCCCTTTTTTTTTTTT
>CALDMR010000189.1 GCA_937915065.1 uncultured Clostridia bacterium | reverse complement strand
CAGGATATCGACCACCGCTGCCGCTACTGCTACGCCTGCCGCCTGGATCGCACCGCCCGCTATGCCGCAGAGAACGGGTTCGACAGCTTCTCCACCACTCTGCTGATTTCTCCCTACCAAGATCATGACCTGATCCGCGAGCTGGGCAATACCATGGCTTCCAAATACGGCATTCCTTTCCTCTATCGGGATTTTCGCCCCGGTTTTCGGGACGGCCATAACAAAGCCAAAGCCCTGGGCTTCTATATGCAGAAACACTGCGGCTGCATTTTCAGCGAAGAAGACCGCTACTGCAAAGCCATTGCTCGGGACAAGGAGCATACCATGGTACATTTTGAAGACTAAAGCGCAAGCCGCCGTGCTCCCTCGGGAGCACGGCGGCTTGCGCTTTACCAACCGATCACGGCCATCGCAGCTCTTGGCGCACACTGCGCAAACAGCGGAAGCTCTGCCGGATACAGAGAAAACACCGTGTACACAAAGGCCCAGATCCCCACCAGCGCCCACGCCATCACCGCACAGCGATCCATCCGCCCCGTTTTCCCCAGGGCCAGGGCCACCATATCGCCCACTGCCAGCAAACATACCCAAACCGCGGCATCCAACAGGCCGCTGCAAATTCCGCAGACCAGGTGGAAGAACCAGTAAACAAACAGCAGGGCCACAGGCAGCGCCGCGGCTACCATCAGATATGCGCAAAGGCTTTGCCGCCCCCGCCTGGGCGCACAGCCAAGCAGAGCCGCAGCCAAACAGGGCCACAATCCAATTTTAGACAACTCCCACACGCTGCTGTTTTGCGGCGCAAACAGCCCCAACAACACCCCCGGCGCCGCCTGATAAGCACATCGGAGCACAACTGCCACGCCCACGGTCATGAGAAATACGGCAGCACACTGCCGCACAGCACGATCCATATTCCCTCTCCCCTTTCCCCATCATTCTATGCCGCCCGCTCTGTCCGCAGAAGCAAAACTCCGCCCGTACAGCATAAAAACTGTACGGGCGGAGTTGATTTTTCAGAGAAGCAGCGCAAAGATCCCTTCGCCGATCCACCAGGCAGCCACACCGGCCACAGCGCCGGCTACCACATCCTTCGGATAGTGGACGCCGCCTACCACGCGGATCACCGCCAGCAAAAGCCCCACTGCCAGCAGAGCCGTACCCACGCCCGGATATACAGCCCGCCACGCCATAGCGATCACAAAGGCGGAAAACACATGACGGCTGGGAAAGGAATGGCCCTCCGTTTTTTTCTTCATCAGGGAATCTATCCCCTGTTCATAGGGCCGCGGCGCATTCCACAGCCCCCGAAACAGGCTGAGCAGCACAAAGGCCGCCGCAGGCACCACCACGCACTGCCACAACCGCTCGTCCCGCACTGCATACAGGTTGAGCAAGAGCAGCGGATAGAGCACATAGCACAACGCAGTCAGCACCCGGTTGACTCCCTTGAGCGCCCGCACCGCCCCTGGATACCGGCGCAGCGGCCCGGCAATTTTTTCATAGCGCTCCGGCGTCATTTTCCATCCTCCTCCGGTGTTTTTACGGTGAGATGCCCGCCGCACCTGGCGCAGCGGTAATCCTCCGGATGCTCGATCAGGCGGGAGCGGCGGGCCCGCGGGATCTCCGCGCCGCACTGGGTACACTCCACCAGATACCGCACCACGCTTTTATTCTCCACGCCCAATCGTTCCGGACTGTCCGTCCGGGCGATCTGATAGCCGTAAGCCCTGTTCATCAGATCTGCGTAATGGTGCCAGCGCTTTTTGTGGTTCTGGCAGCCATAGCAGGTATGAAGCACCTCGTGGGCCAATGTCTGCCGGCACGCCTGTTCCGACGCCGTCAGCAGTACATCGGAAATCTCAATTAAAAAGGTTCCGCTGCGCTTGTTGGCAAAACACGCCCCGAAGCGCCTGGTAGCGCGGCGGTTAATCCGCACATGGGGATCGATCTGCTCGGAAACCGGAATATTCAGCGCCCGGGCCTGGGCAATGACATCCTGCAGCAGCGCATCCACCGGCAGGGCCTGCCGGCCATCTTTTTCAGCATACAGGCTGATCTGGCCCGACACTTCCCGCTGTTCCATGATGCGCTACACCTCCTTTTGGCTGTTTTCTATTGTAACGGTATGGCAGCCCCGCGTAAAGGGTATTTGCCACATTTTCGCACGCTTTTGATCCTACGCCCTTTCCTCAACCGAAATCCCGCCAACGCCGTCGAAGGCTCCAGCCCTTTTCAGCGCATAAAGGGGACGGGCCCAAGGCCCGCCCCCTCTCATCAAAGTGCGCCGTTATGATTCCGTTGCCACGATCACGCGCATCCGCCCTCCGGCGGATTCCGCTTTATCGTACCACCCGGTCAGAGTATAGCCGCCGCCATTGACCTTATCCAGGCTGGTCACATAATACTTAGTACCCAGTCCGCTCTGATACTGCTTCAGATAGACCTGCACACCGCCGGAAATGTTGAATTTCTGGTGATTGGCCGTAACCGCCGTTCCGCTCTCGGCAGAAATCAGCTTTACATCGGTCAGGTTGTACATCTTGTCCAGGCTGGTACCGTCCATCTTATAACGGACAGCCTTGCCCGCGCTAACCGGGAAGGTCACGCCCTGGCACACCAAGGGCCCCACCTCTGCGCCGTTGCTGGGGATGGTGTAGCTATGGCCTGCCACATGGGGATTTCCGTCGGCTCCCATTCCCATGAGCTCTTCATCCTTGGTCAGAATACCAAAGGAGAACATATCGCCGGTGACATCCTTAAGGATCAGCGTTTCGATCTCGCCGCTGCCGTTGAGCTCATAATAAGCCACCTTACCGCTTTCGATCTTGACGCCAGCCAGACGGTTGGCGGGGATCACCACTGCGGAACCATCGGCATAATCCATAATTTTCACATTGCCGGCAAAAGAGTAGCTGCCCAGTTTTGTGGCGCTGCTGTTGACTGTGCCGGACAGGTTCTTGGAAGAATTGCTGATGCGGCTGAGTTTGGTCTCGCCGTTTTCAAAGCTGACCTTTACCAGGTCGCCCTCCTTATAGTAGCCGCCCTTATCCGTTTGATACTGGTAGGTCACGCCGTCCACTCCCAGCAGCTTCACATAGGGCGCCGTGTAGGGCTTGCCCTGGGCATCGATATAGCTGGTCGTTCCCGTGGCCAGAATGATGCCGTAGCTGGCAGAGCCGGAATCTGTGGGATCGATCACCGCCGCAATGGTGTTGTTGCGGCCCAGCAGCAGCGTAACCGTGTCGCCGGGCTTGAAGGAACCCGTAGTGGACATGGCATATGCCGCCGCAGAGCTTTCAAAATTGTAACTCACGCCGGAAACCGTTACGGATGTGGGATTGCTCCGGTTGGGCTGGGCACTTTCGTACAGGCCTGTCACTTGATTGCGGTAGGCCCAAACCGTGCCGGTCTTTTCCAGATAATAGACCACATCATACTTTTGTACGGCAGCGGTTTCGCTTTCGCTGTCGTTGCGGTAAACCACTGTGGGCGTGAAGCCGATGGCGTCTGTCCAGGAACTGTCACCCACCACATAAGGGCCCTCCAGCTCCGCATTCATCACGCTCAGATAGTCGATCTTGCCTGCCGCATCCACTCCGTAGCCCAGCGTGGCGGCATAAACCTGGCCGCTCTTGGCAGCTGTATTCAGCGTGTTATAAATCAGCTGGGCACATTCCTCCCGGGTGAGGTTCTCCCCCTGCCGGGCGCTGATGCCCTCGTTCATTTTCAGATTCCGGTACAGCGCCAGCTGCGGATGGGGGAACGTTCCGGTGGAAAAATCCTTGTCCGTATAACCCAGCATCTTCAGGCAGATATTCACGGCTTCCTCCAGCTTCACGCTGTTGTTCGGACGGAACGTGCCGTCCAGATAGCCGTTGATCCAACCGGCTTCCACGCCGGTTTTGATATATCCCGCCGCCCAGTGGGTGTATTTCACATCCGGAAACGGCGACACATGGGCCGTGGCTGTAGCCATATCCTGGTATACCGACGCTGCCACCGCCATTTTGATAAAGGCCGCGCGCGTCACATTGGCCTCCAGATTCAGGTTGCCTTTCTCATCGCCGTTCATTACGCCCATGGCCGCCAATACCTGGAGCACTTCGCCCCGGTCGCCGGCGGCTGCCTGGGCCGCAGGCACTGCCAGCGAAATACTCAGCGCCAGCGCACATACAAGAGCCGTTATTTTCTTTCTCATCACATAGCCTCCTCGATTATTCATAACGCAATGCGTCAATGGGATTCAGCTTCGCCGCCTTATTGGCCGGCAAATAACCGAACAGCACACCAATGCCCACGGATACGCCGAAAGCAATGGTCACCGCTCCGGCAGTGGGCGCAGCATTGAACGCACCGGTACCGCCCATACCTGTCATCATATTAGTGAGGATCGGACTTGCCACAGTGGTAACAATGGCTCCCAGCACAATACCAATCAGACCGCCAACCGCACTGGTAGTGCCCGCTTCAATCACAAACTGCCAACGGATATCCCGGCGCTTGGCGCCCAGAGATTTGCGAATACCGATCTCCCGTGTCCGTTCGCTGACGGATACCAGCATGATGTTCATAATGCCGATGCCGCCCACCAGCAGGGAAATGGCCGCAATGGCAATCAGCACTGTCATCATCACATTGATCATCATATTCATCATGGTGATCATCTCGGCAGAGGTCATAATGTAATAATAATCCTCAGACAGATACACGCTGTACAGGAAATCACTGATCAGCTGCTTGCCCACCGCAGCCGTGTCCTCACCGGGACAGGTGAACATGAAAAAGTCTGTTTCTGATGTGCCGTTCATGCCGCAGGCGTTGGTATAGGGGATATAGATCACATCGTTTCCGCTGCCTTCAATTACATCGCCGGAGGGCTCCAGCACACCCACCACGGTATAATGAGTGCCGGAAAGGGTGATGGTCTGTCCCAACCCGTTGCCGCCAAAGGCCTCCTGATTCAGATAGGCTCCCACCACACAGACATTCTGCTTGCGCGACACATCCAAATACTGCAGGAACCGTCCCTCCTGCAGGGTATCGCCGAAACCGCTGGCCATGTGGGCATAATCTTCGCTGACGCCGTAAATTGATGTGCGCTTGAATTCATCGGTGCCATGGCGCACCACTGCACGGGTGGAGATATAGGGCGTTACGCCGGAAAGGTAATCCGGATTCTGCTCCACCAA
>CALDMR010000188.1 GCA_937915065.1 uncultured Clostridia bacterium | reverse complement strand
CTGGCCACAGCAGCACATTGCCACAAGTAGGGTACATGCTCCGGACGGAATTCCCGTCCGGAGCTTTTTTCACTGCAGAATCCCGATTATTTATAATTTCCCCACAGATTCTTCATACTTTGGACATAATTACACGCTACAATACAGACAATTCAGATCCGGTGAGCCCCGGCCCCCGCCGCAGCGCTCCCGTCGAAGGTTCCTATTTTAAGCGCAGGAGGCAAACAGCCATGTATGACGATCAGAACCAGCCCATGAACAATGACAGTGCTTCCGGCACCCCCGGAAACGAACCGTATCACTGGAACAATCCCGCCGCCGAAAGCGGCTCCTATCATACCGCCGGCAATGGCCAGCGGGAAACATTCCCCACCCAGAACCCCGGCAGCGCACCGGAACAGCCCCAGGACCCCCAAAGCCGGCAGCAGCCCCCCCAGCCCGACGCCCCCCGTCAGGCAGATCCGGACTATGGCAAGCCCCTGTATGAGCGGGAGCACAAGCCCTTCGGCGCCACCGGTTTTCAGAATGCATCCCGCTATCAAGCGCCCCCCTCCGGCGGCCGCCCCCCCAAGAAAGACCGCCGCGGCGTAAAAATCGCCGCCTTTGCCCTGGTGTGCGCACTGGGCGGCGGACTGGTGGGCGGCACCCTGGGCAGCGCCGCCGGCAACACCTTCCTGCGGGGCAGCACCAGCGTACAGGTCAGCGACCGCACAGTAAATGAAGTCAAGGTGATGAAGGTTGACGGCAAAAATGCAATGACCAATGCCGAAAATTATGCCGCCAATGTCAACTCCGTGGTCAGCATCAACGTGGGTACCGAAACCAACTTCTTCGGCCAGATTGTGGAACAGGCCTCCTCCGGCTCCGGCTTTGTGCTGACCCAGGACGGCTATATCCTGACCAACTACCATGTGGTGGAAAACGCCACTACCATCGAAGTGACCACCTATAGCGGCGATACCTACGACGCTTCTTATATCGGCGGCGACGAGGACTATGATATCGCCGTGATCAAGGTAGACGTCACCGGCCTGACCCCCGTGACCATCGGGGATTCCTCCAAGGTAAACGTGGGCGACGACGTGATCGCCATCGGCAATCCCCTGGGCGAGCTGACCTTCTCCATGAGTTCCGGTTCCGTGTCCTCGGCCAACCGGGCCATCACCGTGGACAGCACCCCCTTCACCATGATCCAGGTGGACTGCGCCATCAACCCCGGCAACTCCGGCGGCCCCCTGTTCAACACCTATGGCGAGGTGATCGGCATCGTATCCGCCAAATATTCCACCTATGCCAACACCACCGTGGAGGGTTTGGGCTTTGCCATTCCCATCAACGATGTGTATGCCATGGTGCAGGATATTATGGAAAACGGCTACGTAACGGATAAGGCCTATCTGGGCATCACCGGCTCCACAGTGACCCAGCAGCTCCAGATGCAGTTCAATCTGCCTGCCTCTAGCGGCGTGTTTGTATACAGCATCGAACCCAACGGCGCCGCCGCCAAGAGCGGCCTACAGGCCGGCGATATCATCACCAAACTGGGCGACAGCGAAATTGCTTCCATGACCGATCTAATGAATGCCAAAAAGTCTTACAAGGCCGGCGACACCGCTCCCATGACGGTCAACCGCAGCGGCGAAACCGTCTCCTTTGACTTTACTTTCGGCACGCAGCCCCAGACCGATCCCCAGGCAGAGGAAAGCAGCACCCAGAATACGCCCCAAAACGACAATTCCTATTATTACTACTACGGAAATCCCTTTGGATGAGAGGATCAGAACTGACGCCCGGGCAATTCCAGTAGACACAGCAGTTCCGGCGCGGTTTTGCGCGCCGGAACTGCTTTTTTCACCCCCGTTCACGCCTTGACATTTTTCGCCGCCGGTGCTACCCTCGGTATAGAGGAAATCGGCCTGCCGGCAACGGAATGCGGCGCGCCGGCGCCCCTTTTTCCTTGCAAAACCTGCATTGATTCGCCATCCGCAAATTCACTGTTTTCAGGAGGTAGCACATGAATCCCTTATATCGCGCATTCTGCCGCACCTATCAGCAGTGTTTCCATCTGGCGATGCCTGTGCTCCCTTACCGGGAGCCCGTGCTGCTGTCGTCACTGGACTCCCTGCCGCCCCTGCTGCAGGAAAAAAGCATCGACCGCGTTCTGCTTATCACCGATGCCTCGATCCGCTCCCTGGGCCTGACCGAGCCCCTGGAGAACTCCCTGTCGGCGCGCGGCATCGCCTGCGCCGTGTTTGATGAGGTCGTCCCCAACCCCACAGTGTCCAATGTGGAAGCCTGCTGCGCCCTGTATCGCAAAAGCGGCGCCCAGGCCATGATCGCTTTTGGCGGCGGCAGCGCCATGGACTGCGCCAAGGCCGCCGGCGCCCGAATCGCCCGCCCCGATAAGATCGTGCAGAAAATGGGCGGCCTGCTGAAGGTGCTGCGCAAAACACCTTATTTAATTGCGGTTCCCACCACGGCGGGCACCGGCAGTGAAACCACTCTGGCCGCAGTGATCACCGATCCCTCCGAGCACCATAAATATCCCATCAACGATTTTGCTTTGATCCCCGACTGCGCCGTACTGGATTACCGCGTCACCCTGGGCCTGCCGCCCATGATCACCGGCACCACGGGCATGGACGCCCTGACCCACGCAGTGGAAGCCTACATCGGCCATTCCACCACTACCCTGACCCGGGCCATGGCGGAGGAAGCCGTCACGCTGATCGTGCAGTACCTGCCCCGCGCCTATGAAAACGGCAGCGATGAACAGGCCCGCGCCAAAATGCTGCGCGCGTCCTACTGCGCCGGGGTGGCCTTTACCCGTTCCTATGTGGGTTATGTCCACGGCGTGGCCCATTCCCTGGGCGGGCGCTACGGCGTGCCCCACGGCCTGGCCAACGCGGTGATCCTGCCCTATTTCCTGGAAGAATACGGCGCCAGCTGCCACAAATCCCTGGCCAAACTGGCCCGCAAGGCCGGCCTGGCCGCCCAGGAGGAGGCCGACAGCACAGCCGCCGAAAAATTCATCGTCTGGATCAAGGCGCAGAACGCCGCCATGGGCATCCCCACATCCATCCCGGAGATCCATCGCGAAGATATCCCCGCCCTGGCCGCCCACGCCGTCCGGGAATCCAACCCCCTGTACCCCGTGCCCAAGCTGATGGACCGCCAGACACTGGAGGGGATGTACATCAAACTGATGCCGAAGGAGGATGCGCAATGAATATTGAACAAACCGTGGCCACACAGCGGGCCTTTTTCCGCGAAAATCTGACCCTGTCCCTGGCTTGGCGGATGGAAGCGCTGAACAAGCTGCAGCACGCCATCCAAGCCCACGAAGCGGACATCAACGCCGCCCTGTATGCCGACCTGAACAAGTCTCCCACCGAGAGCTATATGTGCGAAGTGGGCATGACCCTGGCGGAACTGACCTACATTAAAAAGCACCTGGCCCAGTGGATGAAAGACCGGCGGGTGGCCACGCCCCTGGCCCAATTCCACGCCAAGAGTTTCTCCGTTTCCAACCCCTACGGCGTCGTGCTCATCATGTCTCCCTGGAATTATCCGTTTATGCTGACCATGGAACCCCTGATCGGCGCCATCGCCGCAGGCAACTGCTGCGTGGTCAAGCCCTCGGCCTATTCTCCCGCCACCTCCGCTGTGATCCGCACCATCGTGCGCGAATGCTTCCCCCCGGAATATATCACCGTGGTCGAAGGCGGCCGGGCGGAAAACAAAGAGCTGCTGGATCAGGTCTTTGATTTTATCTTCTTCACCGGCGGCGTGACAGTGGGCAAGGAAGTGATGGAAAAGGCCTCCAAGCACCTGACGCCCGTGGCCCTGGAACTGGGCGGCAAAAGCCCCTGCATCGTGGATCACACCGCCAAACTCGATCTGGCCGCCAAACGCCTGGTGTTCGGCAAATTCCTCAACTGCGGGCAAACCTGTGTTGCCCCCGATTACCTGCTCATTGAGCGCAGCATCAAAGACAAGTTCCTGGGCTATCTGCGCAAATGGATCACGATCATGTACGGCGAAAATGCCGCAGAGGACAACGACGCCTATGTGAAAATGATCAACCAGAAACACTTTGACCGGGTCTGCGGTCTGATCGATCCGGAAAAGGTGGTCATCGGCGGCGGCTCCAATCCTGCCGCCCTGAAGATCCAGCCCACTGTGATGGATCATGTCACTCCCGAGGACGCCGTGATGCAGGAAGAGATCTTCGGCCCCGTGCTCCCTGTGCTGACCTTCGACACCATTGACGAGGCCGAAGCCTTTGTGCGCGACCGTCCCCATCCCCTGGCGCTGTATCTGTTCACGGAAAGCAAAACCGTTAAGGAGCGCTTTTTGCGCCGGGTTTCTTTCGGCGGCGGCTGCATCAACGACACCATTATCCACCTGGCCACCTCCCGCCTGGGCTTCGGCGGCGTGGGCAACAGCGGCATGGGCGCCTATCACGGCAAAAAGAGTTTTGACACTTTCTCCCACGAGAAGAGCATTGTGGATAAATCCACCTGGATGGATCTGCCCATGCGTTACGCACCGTACAGCGACCTGAACGCTAAACTGATCCGCTTCTTTATGAAATAAGCCTTTCCCCATAAGCAATCACAACCGGCCGGCCCCTTTGGGGCCGGCCGGTTGCTTCTGTTTTCTCTATTTTACTGTTCCATGGCGCACAGCAATGCACCGGCAGCGGTGACAAAAGTGGGCATGCCCGCCTTGATAAACCGGACACCGCAAAGCTTTTCCATCAGATCAAACACTTCTCCGGAACCCGGCAGATCTGCCAGCGTGCCGGCCACAATGGCGGTATCGCAGCCCATGCTGCGGCAGGCCAGCATGGCCTCTGTCCCCACCACTTCCAAAATCAGATTGACCAGCGCCGCCGCCGCATCCTTGTCCTCCACCCCATCTTCGGGGCGGAGCTTGCCGAAGTTGGACAGCGTCATGCGGGGATCCAACGTATCGACATCTTCAAAATCCATGTCGGCAATGGACACATCGGCATTGGCCCGGTGACCTTTGCTGGCCAGGTGGGTGATCTCCGTGTAGTTCGACGAACCGACCAAGCGGGAACCCAGGCCCAGCAGCGTGCCGCCGCCCACCGCACTGCCAAAAATATGCTGGGGCTTGCCCCCCTTTTCCGCATACACCAGCGATGTGCCGGTGCCCATATTGACCACCACGCCCTTTTCCCGGCCGCTGAAGCGCAAGGCGCCGGCTGCCAGGGCGTCGATCTCATTGATGCGGCGCACGGGTATCCCCAGGATCTCCTCCCCCGCATGGGTGGCGCGGCCGCCGGTCACCGCCA
>CALDMR010000187.1 GCA_937915065.1 uncultured Clostridia bacterium | reverse complement strand
ATAGCCGAGAATAGTCAAAGCTGCAGCAATAAAGTTCATGTTGACGGGCAGTTGGAGGATTGCGAACAGCGCCATCATCACACAAATATCATGGCAAAGCGTAATCACTGCAGCCAGGCCCGAACGGAACTCAAATCTGAAGGTGATATACAGCAAAATCAG
This sequence comes from uncultured Clostridia bacterium, assembly GCA_937915065.1. Taxonomy (GTDB): domain Bacteria; phylum Bacillota; class Clostridia; order Oscillospirales; family Oscillospiraceae; genus Pseudoscillospira. Next base: position 6,912 of record CALDMR010000187.1, on the reverse strand, counting down.
TACGATTGCCAGCAGAGATGCCTTTACAGCAGCAGCCTTCAGATCGTCGCCCACAGAAGCAGAAATGAACTGGGTTTCGCCGGACTCCGCATTGGGATACTCGGCCTTTACCGCTTCAAACAAAGCGTCGCGTGTTTCACTATCCAGTTCAGTGGTCTTAATCAGAACGCTCTTGCCATCATTGCCTGTAGACTGGACAGAGGATGCATAGGAACCAGTGACTTTGTTCACGATGGAATCGACCTTGTCAGTCACACTGCTGTCTACCTTTACACCCAAATCATAAGTGGTGCTGACACCGCCAACAAACTCAATATCAAAGTTGAACGGGCTGGCGCCAAATACAGTTGCAATAAAGCAACCAGCGCCGATTCCAGCCAGAATCAAGGAGATAATGCCGAAAATCTTAAACTTCTGTACGAAGCTGAATGTGGATTTCGTAAAGTCTTTCATTATTCGGCACCCCCTGTCTTAATGCCGTAGGCCGCCAGGCTCTTAGGCTTGTGATTTGCAAAGGTTTTCAAAATCACGCGGGTAACGATCAGCATAGTGAACATGGACAAAATCACGCCGATCAGCAGCGTCTTTGCAAAGCCGACAATGGTGCCGGTACCCTGCCACCACAAGCAGCAGGCCGCAATACAGGTTGTAACATTGGAGTCCAGAATTGCAGAGAATGCGTTCTTAAAACCTGCTTCCGTAGCCACGCGGATGGTACGGCCGGCACGCAGTTCTTCTTTGATACGTTCAAAGATAATAATATTCGCATCCACCGCCATGCCCAGGGTCAAGATGATACCGGCAATACCGGACAGGGTCAGGTTCAACTGGCTCAAAGCGATGATATCCACAAAGACCACGCCAAAGAAAATCAGAGAAATGGCAGAGGCTACACCCAGTACACGATAATAGAAAATCATAAACAGGACGATCAGCAGCAGGCCGATCAGAGCTGCCTGAATACTGGTTTTCAAGGAATCCATGCCCAAAGTTGCAGAAACCGACTGCATCTGAATATTTTCCAGAGAGAACGGCAGCTGGCCGGAAGCAATCAAATTGGCCAACTGTGTGGCATAATCGGGCGTGCTGTTGCGGTCAGAGCCGACAGTAATGGAAACCTGCTCACTATCGATGCCGGTGGATGCATATTTTGCGTCCACATAGGGGGCACTGATCACTTCGTCATCCATAATAATGGCGATATAGTTCTTACCATCCGTCCGGCCAGCAACCCGCTTGGTGGCTTCGGTGAACTTTTTCTGGCCCTCAGCACTCAAGGAAACCTCGACAAAATACTCGTTAAAGCCGGTTCCGTTCACATCACCGTAACGCATGCTGGCACCGGTCAGATCGTCTCCGGTCAGAATCACATTGTTATCGGCGTCGGTGAAGGTCACCTTTGCAGTGGAACCGAGCAGCTGAACAGCCTCCTCAGGATCCTTTACATTCGGAATTGTAACCACGATGCGGTCATCACCGGAGAGAACCACGTCGGCTTCTGTGTAGCCTTCCATGGTCAAACGCTGGCGCAGCATCGTCTGCGCAACCTTCATGTTTTCGCTCAATTCCTCGGCCGAGATGTCCGAATCCTCAAGATTGGCTTCGTAAGTAATCTCAGCACCGCCAACCAGATCCAGGCCCAAAACGACGCCGTCCTGCGCGCTGGGAATCTTGACGATACCGAGATTCAAGCCGTTGAAGATCGTCCATGTGCTCAGCACAATGACCAGCAAGATCACAATCAAGCCGGCCGGGCTGTACTTTTTTTTCATTTTCGAATCTCCCATCACTTATGTTTTCCTCGGGGTCTTGCTGTACTTATAAAACGCATAAGTACAGCCTATTATTATAGCTGAAACAGGCTGTAAAGTCAATACAAATCCCGAGAAAGCTCTGTTTCCCGCGGGATCTGTATCGAAATCTACGGTCTTTTGCCGCCTTATACCTTCAAGGCTGTGGCTTCTTTCTCCAACTCTGCCGCAAAGGGCGCAATGGCAACCGCCACATCATTTTCCAAGAATTCTTCCACCTGCTGGGGGCAGCGCCCGATGTAGGCTTCCGGTTTCATATGAACCATCAGCTCTTCTTTGCTCATACCAAACTTGGGGTTTGCTGCAATCAGATCGATCAGATTATTGGGCAGTCCCAGTTCCTTTACGTTCCTGCCCGCCTCAATAGACATCACGCGGATCTCCTCATGCAGATCCTGGCGGTCACCGCCGCGGAGCACCGCATCCATCATAATATTTTCCGATGCCATAAAGGGCAATTCTTCCATAATGTGCTTTTCGATCACTTTCGGATGTACGATCAATCCGGAAGCCACATTCAGATAAATATTCAGAATTGCATCCACTGCCAAAAATGCCTCCGGCACAGAGATCCGTTTGTTGGCAGAGTCATCCAGCGTGCGCTCGAACCACTGTGTAGCCGTGGTAATGGCAGGATTCGCCGCATCGGCGATCACATAACGGGCCAGGGCGCAAATACGTTCACAGCGCATGGGATTCCGCTTATACGGCATAGCAGAAGAACCGATCTGGTTCTTTTCAAACGGCTCTTCCACTTCCTTCAAATGGCACAGCAGGCGCACATCCGTAGCAAATTTGGAAGCACTCTGGGCTATGCCAGACAGGGTGGACAGCACAGCGGCGTCTACTTTGCGGGAATAGGTCTGACCGGATACAGGAACTACGGCATCAAATCCCATTTCTTCGGCAATCTTAGCCTCCAGGGCTTTTACTTTTTCCGAATCACCGCCAAACAGCTCCATAAAGCTGGCCTGAGTACCGGTAGTCCCCTTCGAGCCCAGCAGTTTCAAGCCGCCGATGCGGAAGCTCAGTTCTTCCAGATCCATCAACAGTTCGTTCATCCACAGCGTGGCGCGCTTGCCCACAGTGACCATCTGAGCAGCCTGGAAATGGGTAAAGCCCAAGGTGGGCAGTGCTTCATACTTCCGTGCAAATTCTGCCAGAGCGGCCAATACGCGGACAATTTTACTGCGCACCAACAGCAGCCCTTCCCGCATAATAATAATGTCTGTATTGTCACCCACATAACAGCTGGTAGCCCCCAGATGAATGATGCCCCTGGCTTTGGGACACTGGGCGCCATAGGCGTGAACATGGGCCATAACGTCATGGCGAAGCTTCTTTTCCTCTGCGGCTGCCACATCGTAATTGATGTCATCGAGATGCGACTCCATCTCTGCAATCATTTCATCGGTGATCTGGGGCAAGCCCAGTTCCTTTTCCGCCCGAGCCAAGGCCACCCACAGACGACGCCATGTTGAAAACTTTTTGTCCGGCGAAAAGATGTAAAGCATCTCATCGCTGGCATAGCGGGACGCCAAGGGACTCTCATAGGTGTTTTTCATAAAACCGTCCTCTTTTCTCTCAGTTTACGCCGCATTATGCGGTCTGCATGTCATTCATAAATCGCTCCAGCCGATCCATAGCCTTGCGGATCGTTTCCATATCTGTGGCATAGGACCAACGGACATAGCCCTCCGCCCCGAATGCGCTGCCGGGAACAGTTGCCACCATCTCTTCCTGCACGAACGCTGCAGCAAAATCGTCAGAACTGTTGATCTGGTGTCCGCGGATGGTGTGTCCCAGCACTTCCTCCAGGTTCATCATCACATAGAACGCCCCCTGCGGCTTCAAACAGCTGATGTGAGGAATGGCATTCATGCGTTCCACCATATAGTTACGGCGCTCCTCAAAGGCTTCGTGCATCATGCGCACACTGTCCTGGCTGCCGCGAAAGGCTTCCACAGCAGCAGCCTGAGAAATGGTACTGGGCGCAGCAGTAGAATGGCCCAAATAGTTGCTCATGAGTTTGGTGATCCGCTCCGGCGCCGCAGTATAGCCGATACGCCAACCGGTCATAGCATATGCTTTGGACACACCGTTGACCAGAATCGTCCGCTCTTTGATGGCATCTCCCAAAGCAGCGACGCTGGTGAAGGGCCGCTCATCGTATACCAGGCAATAATAAATCTCATCCGAGATGATATACAGATCGTGGGCTACACAGACATCTGCCAGGGCCTGCAGTTCATCCCTGTCGTAGATCATACCGGTGGGGTTGGACGGATTGTTCAGGATTACGAGCTTGGTTTTTCTGGTAATAGCAGCTTCCAGCTTTTCCGGCGTAATCTTGAAATCTTCTGCATGGGTAGACTCAATGACCACAGGTACCGCACCGCACATACGGATCATTTCAATGTAGCTGACCCAGTATGGCGCAGGCAGAATAACTTCATCGCCCGGATTCAGCAGACATTGCAGAGCAATATACAAACTGTGCTTTGCGCCGCTGGCCACGGCGATTTCGCTGGGCTTATAGCACAGGCCAAAATCCTGCTGCAGGCGGAAACAAATAGCCTCTTTCAGCTCCGGCGTACCGGAAGCCGCCGTATAGCGGGTCTGATTTTCCTCGATAGCACGGATGCCGGCATTCTTGATATTGTCAGGCGTATTGAAATCCGGTTCCCCCACACCGAAGCCCAACGCATCTTTCCCCTGAGCCTTCAGCTGTTTATACAGATTATTGATGGCCAGCGTGCTGGAGGGCGCAATGGCGGATGCAATTCTGGATAATTCTTTCATCTCTGAAACACTCCTCTGCTGTGCAAAATCGTACTATATTATAATCTCTATCGGCCTGTTTTGCAAGGTAAACAGGCTTTTAACGACACACTTTTCAAAAACAGAATATCCCCGCATCCTAATTATGGATGCGGGGACTGGAGTTTAAGTTGCATTTTTGCGATAAATCTGATACAGGCCGTCCATCACCAGATTTTTATCATATACAATGCGGTTGTTGCAGTAACGCACGATCACGGGCGCATTGGGCCCTGTGACCACCACAGCAGCTTTTTTATCCGTCAACGTTTGGATGCGGTCAATGATACCGTCCATCATGGCCGCTGTACCGTATACGATTCCGGACTGCATGCAATCCTCTGTATTTTTTCCGATCAGCGAAACTTCTTTGACAAAGGAAACATCCGGCAGCTGGGCCGTGCGTTTGGACAGCGCTTCCATGGACACTGTCACGCCCGGAAACATCAGTCCGCCCTCAAAGCTTTTTTTCTCGGTGATATAACAAAAGACCGTAGCCGTGCCCATCACAATCATAATAATGGGCGGTTCAAATTTTTGAATTGCCGCCACGGCGCCGCAGACCAGATCCGCCCCCAGCTGATTGTGGATCTCCATGCGGATATTGAGTCCCGTTTTCACGCCGGGCCCCACCCGCAGAGGCGGTTTGCCAAACAGGCGCGTCAGCGCCTTTTCAATGCCGAAATCCATGGGCGGCACCACGCTGCAGAAAATACTGCCGTCCACCGCTTTCAGGTCATAATGGTACAACTGAAACAGGTTCATCAAATCGATTGCGATCTGGTCGGCTGTTTTGGACTTGTCCGTATCCAGGACGGCGAGGAACTTCAGCTCCCCCTGATTGTCAAATAAGCCGACGGATATCGTCAGGTTGCCCACATCTAAAGCAAGCAGCATAGCTTTCTCCTTTCCAGATCACAACATAGAATTATTCTTGCAGCGCCTCACAGATCAGGCTGCCCATTTTTTTGCAGCCCACCAGTTTATCGTCGCTGCCCATGGTGTCAGCCGTGTGCCACCCGGCCGCCAGCACAGCATCCACCGCCGACTCAATCGCGGCAGATTCCTCCTCCAAATCAAAGGAATACTTAAACATCATAGCCACAGACAGGATCGTAGCAATGGGATTGGCCTTATCCTGCCCGGCAATATCGGGAGCACTGCCATGGATGGGCTCGTACAGCGCCGGTGCGCTGCTGCCGATGGACGCCGAAGGCAGCAGGCCCAAAGAACCTGTGACCATGCTGGCTTCGTCGGACAGGATGTCGCCGAACATATTTTCGGTAACGATCACATCAAACTGGGAGGGATCCCGCACCAACTGCATGGCACAATTATCCACCAGCACATCTTCCAATGCAACATCCGGATAATCTTCCGCAATACGGTGCATGGTGGCCCGCCACAGGCGGGATGTTTCCAGCACATTAGCCTTGTCCACGGAAGTTACGCGCTTTCCCCGCTTCCGGGCCAGTTCAAACGCCCGGCGGCCGATGCGCTCGATCTCCATTTCGCTGTATGCCATCAGGTCGGTACACTCGATGCCGCGATCCTCGGTTTCATAGCGGCCCCGCTTGCCGAAGTACACCCCACCGATGAGCTCCCGCACCATCATAATGTCGATCCCTTTCTCCGCAGTTTCCTTTTTCAGCGGGGAAGCATCTACCAGGGCAGGACGCAAAGTAGCATGGCGCAGATTGGCATACAGACCCAGATCCTTGCGGATTGCCAACAAGGCCGTTTCCGGACGCTGCTCAGCAGGTTTATCCGGCCCCCACTTGGGGCCGCCCACAGCGCCCAACAACACCGCATCGCATGCTTTACACTTCTCTGCAGTCCCCTCAGGATAGGATACACCATATTTGTCTGTTGCGCAACCACCCATATCTACTTCGGTATAGGTAAAGTTGTGGCCAAAGCGCTGGCCAACCGTGTTGATCACACGAACCGCTTCTTCCACAATCTCCGGACCGATTCCATCGCCCCGGATCAACGCAATTTTGTATTCCATACTTCTCTTACCATTCTTTCTGAAATTTTATAAAAAATCCAACTTGTTTGAGATCCCTCCGGCCTGATTTATTTTGCCAGGCCCCGCTTTTTCAGCGAATTCATCAGGCCGCCGGCTTCAATAATCCCCTCCACAAAAGCGGGAAACGGCGCGCTCTGATAGACTTTCCCCTTGGATTCATTGGTGATGACGCCGGTGGAGAAATCCACACTGACCACATCTCCGGCTTCGATATCCTCTGCCGCTTCAGGACACTCCATGATGGGGAAG
>CALDMR010000186.1 GCA_937915065.1 uncultured Clostridia bacterium | reverse complement strand
CCCGCCGGTATCTGCTGTCCGGTTTCGGGCGCACTGCGCCCTCCCCTGCGGCATCCGTTTCCCGTTGGCCCGGAACGATGGCTTTTACCAGTGCATGACGGGCCTTCCGACTGACGGCCCCTCCGGGCCGATCACGGCAGTGGCTGCTGCATGGGAATTTCACCCATTTTCCCCGCTTGACGGGCGCTGATCCCGCGCCCCACGCACCTGTTCAGTTGTGGGCTTGCTCAGCCCCCGCAGCTGCAGCCGCAGCTGCACTCGCCCCCGGCCAGATCCAGGGAATCGTCCTCGTCGATCCACTTCTGCACGGGAACGATTTCAAATTCCTCCTCCGTGCGGCGGATCACCACCCGTTCCAGCCCCGCATTGATGATCGTGCGGCGGCACATGGCGCAGGAGGTGGCGTCGTGGAGCAGTTCGCCGGTGCGGGCATCCCGCCCTGCCAGATAGATGGTGCCCCCCACCATATCCCGCCGGGCAGCGGAAATGATGGCATTGGCCTCGGCATGGACGCTGCGGCACAGTTCGTACCGCTCGCCCCGGGGCACCTGCATCTGTTCGCGGGTGCAATAGCCCAGATCCACGCAGTTTTTGCGTCCCCTGGGCGCGCCGTTGTACCCCGTGGCAATGATCTCATCATTTTTGACAATGATGGCCCCATAGCAGCGGCGCAGGCAGGTAGCGCGCTTGAGCACGGTTTCGGCAATATCGAGATAGTAATTTTCCTTGCTGATGCGGTGCATAATGCGCCCCCTTTTTTGATATGTGATTCAGTATAACGCCCGGGGCCCCGTTGCGCAAGGGGTATTCGCCACTTTTCCGAAAAATTCGCCCTGGCTGCCCCGGTCATGCGCCGCGCTGCCCCTGGGGCCGGAGCATGGTCACGGCGGTGACCGCCATGATCGCCAGCAGGATCACGCTCAGGGCTGTGGCATTCAGGCTGACGGTGAAGGCCGTGCCCGCCAGCGCCCCCAGCGTGCCAAAAGTTACCGCCGCCAGGGCAATTTTCTTCTGATAAAGGCCGCTGCGGAGCACCCGCACGCCGCCGGCCATGGGGCTGGCCACACCCATGGCCAGCATCAGCGTCAGCGTACTCATGGGCGACATACCCAGCAGCAGAAACAGCGCCACCGCAGGCGGCTTCATGGGCACGCCGAACATATTGATAAATCCCAGCAGGAAAATAATCGGCAGCGCAATGCAGAGCTGAACCGGCGACAAACTGGTGGCCGTGCCCACTGCCCCGGCAGAGACGATCATCTTAAAAACCAACGCGCCCATGGAGCAAATAATGGCCACACCCATGATCTTCCGGATGGTTTTGCCGTCCAGGCCGGTCATGACCCGGGCGCCCGTCAGGCTCCCCGCCGCGATGGCCCCCATGCAGAGCAGCAGCGTGGTCAGCCCCAGCGGCTCGCCGCCCCGCAGATAACTGAATGCGATCACCGATCCCGCCAGCACCGAGGAGGCCACCAGCGTCCCCGGCAGCCGCCGGTCCTCCACCCAGCCTGTCTTTTGAAACAACAGCGTATTCAATATAAAATCCGGGAACCCCATGGTGGTGAAGAAAAACACCACGCCCTCGCCCAGAGACAGCTGCCAAAACTTCCCCTGCTCTCCGCGCACCTTTTCACGGTCCCGCCAGGCACTGCGGCATAGGCAGAGGGCATAGGCCGCGCCATACAGCAAAATCGACGCCGCCAGGATCTTTTGTGCTTCCATTCTGTTTTCCCCCCATGGCCGGTGTCAGCGGCCCTTTCAGAATCTGTAACGCCACGGAAATGAGCAGACGCCGCACCGGTGCGGCGTCTGCCCGTAAGCCCTTTATGTGCCCGTTTTCACCTGTCCCTCCTGCTGCCGCAACGCCATGCGCACAGATTCCGTCACCACGGTCAAAAAGGCACCGTTGCTGGGCCTGCCGCACTTGCTGCGCACTGTGTTGCCAAACAGCTGCAGCTGAAACTCCGCCGCGCCGGCGTTATTCCAGGCCGTTTCGATCACATAGCGCAAAGAGCGCTCGATCCGCTTGATGCTGTCTGTCTCATCCCGCAAAAAGGGATGGTATATCTTCTCCGCAATGGCATGCAGGCGCTCCGGCTCTTCCAGGGCCAAAAGGATCATGTCCCGCGCCAGGTGCATACCTGCGCACCGGGGCGCCACGCCCAGATTGCGCAGCGTTTCCACCGTGACCCGCTCTGCCTCCGCCGTGTCGCGCACAAAGGACGCCGCGCAACTCCCCTGGTTTTCCCGCATCTGTTCCGCCAAGGAGTCGATATCGCAGGGTTTTGTCAGATAATAGCTGGCCCCGCGGCTCAGCGCCGCAGATACCATGTCCCGGTTCATCCAACGGGAAAGAACAATCACCTTCGGCGGGCAGCGCTCCTGCATAATCTGCCGCAGCAGCGTCAGTCCATCCATCCCCTGCAAGATCAATTCCATGATGACATACTGTGGCCGCAGTTCCTGCACAGCCTCCAGAGCAGCCGCCCCATCGGCCACCGCGGCCAGAACCCGGAACCCATTACAGGAATCCAACCGTTCCTGCAGCAACCCGCGATCTTCCCGGTCTCCATCCACAAGGACAACTCCGATATTTCCCGCCACTGTTTTCCGCTTCCTTTCCCCCGCATCTGCAATTTCGCAACCCATTGTAGTACAAAACACCTGCTATTGCAAGCAGTTGTGCAAAATCCGGGCGGCGCGGCAATGCAAAAAATTGCTCCGGCGGCCGCAGGCCCCCTTTGGGCAAATAAAAGCCCCGGCCCGGGAGATACCGGGCCGGGGCTGATTCTGTTTTTGCCGCCGTTCCCCTCAGCGCAGCACATAGCTGCCGCCGGTGATGGGAGCGGCCGTTTCCGCCACAAAGAATACTTCGGCAGGCACATCCTCCCGCAAAGCAGCCACCGCTGCCCGGGCGCTGTCTGCGGCGCTTTGATCCGCCGCTTCCATATAGATGCGATCCACCCGCCCGGCAATATCCGCCAGATCCCAGCCAGCCACAGAGTCTGTTCCGGTTTCCAGCAAAGCCGCCGGCAATGCAACGGCCAGCGTCACTCCGGCCTCCTCCGCCGCTGCGCGGGCCGCATCCAGGAAGGCTCCGATGGCCGCAATCCGGGTTTCCGGCGTATCCGTCCTGTCACCGTATGTCACCCGGTCTACAACGCCGTAGTTCGGGAACTGCACATCGTCCAGCACGATCTCGGCAAAACCCAGTTCCGCGCAGTCCTGAATGATCTGCGTCAAATAGCCGGTCACTTCCGTGTTGTAGGGATCCAGCCAGGCTTTGCCGTCGGGGTCCCGCCAGGCCTTGCCGCTGACGCTCATCACCGCCAAGCCGTTCTCCCCGTCGGCTTTCTGCGTATCGGCAAAACAGGAGATCCGGGCCACCGCGCGGCGGTTCGCAATTTTTTCGCGCACCATGGAGGCCGCCGCATCCTGAACGCTGCCGTACAGAACGGCGCCGTTGGCCGCTTTCATGGTCAGCACCGGATGCTCCCCCTCCTGCAGGGCTCCAAACGTTTCCCCTTGCAGCAGCGCCGCGTCAAAACTGCGGCCATGGAGTTCTTCCATTTGCGCTTCCGGCTCCTGAATATCAATGATCAGGCCATCATCCCGCCCCTCCTCATCCGTACTGCCGGAAGAGGGGCGCGTTTCCTGAACGCCAAAGGGCAGCTTAATATGAACTCCGTCGGCGTCAAACACCTGGTTGCGCTGCAGCACCAGCACTGCCAGCGCACACACCAGGATCGCCACCAGAAGCGCGATCAAAATCTTTTTCCAGCCGGGCATCCGGCCCCGATAACTTTGATAGCCCTTTGTCGCCATGGCCTGTTCTCCTTTCGCTGAAACTTTTTCAGGGTTCGATGGCGTCCAGCTCTCCCACGCGGCGCCCATGGCGGCCGCCTTCAAAGTCTGTGTTCAAAAAGACTTCCACGCAGCGTTCTGCCATATTCTGGCCAATCACTCCCGCCCCCAGCGCCAGCATATTGGCGTCATTATGGCGGCGGGTCATTTCCGCAGACAGGGGCTCGCTCACATGGGCGCAGCGGATGCCCTTCACCTTGTTGGCAGCAATGGAGATGCCGATGCCCGTGGTGCAGATCACGATGCCCCGTTCGCAGTCGCCGGAAGCCACCGCCCGGGCGGCCGCTTCGCCAAAAATGGGATAATCGCAGCTCTCCTTGCTGTAAGTGCCGCAATCCTGAACTTCATGACCCCGGTCCTGCAGGAATTTGACAATGTGTTCTTTCAGATCATAGCCGCCGTGGTCGCAGCCAATAGCGATTTTCATGCTCGCGCCTCCCAGATTTTTTACAGTTTATGGTAAACAGGTTTCAGTTGTTCGTATGTTGCAAAATAGCGGAAACCACAGTCGCGCAGCAGCTGCTGGCGCTCCCGGATCACACAGCCCACAAATTCCGGCGTATGGGCATCGCTGCCCAGCGTGATCAGTTCTCCGCCCAGCTCCCGATAGAGCTGCAGGATCTCCCGATCCGGCAGGGGCGTATGGCCCCGGTTGGTATTCAGCTCGATGCCGATGCCCTTGGGGATAATGGTGCGGAAAATCTCGGCCAGAATATCCTCAAATCCATCAAAGGTCACATGCATACCCAAATGTTCATTGAGATAGCGCAGCGGCAGCGTCAAATGTCCGATAACGCTGAAGCGGCCCCATTTGCACAGCTCCAGCATCTCTGCCAGATAGGCGGCAATGGCCGACCGGGCAAAGGCATCGTCCACCCCTTCCAGGGTGCAAAAGTCCCGGCGGCCATAGTCCCAAGATAAATTATGCAGCGAACCGATGATAAAGTCAAGGGGCGGGGCAGCGTCCAGAAAGCGGTCGGCCCGGGCAAAATCCTCCGTGGCCTGCCCCAGCTCCACGCCCAGCTGGATCTTGATGGTTCCGCCCAGCGCGGCCCGGGCCGCTTCATGCTGCTCCACAGCCTTTTGCCAGGAGTGCTCCGTCACCTGGTTTCCCTGCCAGTCAACCACGTCCACATGATCTGTCAGGCAGATCTCATCCAGCCCGGCGGCAGCGGCAGCCGCCGCCATTTCCGTCATGGTATGATGCCCGTCGTCGCTGCAGGTGGAATGGGTGTGATAGTCTGCCAGATACATCCTGTACGCCCCCTTGACCTTTAGTCTTTTTTCTTGAACTTCTTGAAAAAGCCCTTGCGCTCTTCGTAGTTGTTCTCGCCCAGGGTCTCACCGAATTTTTTCAGTGCTTCCCGCTGTTCGTTGTTCAGATTGCGGGGCGTTTCCACATACACCGTGACGAACTGATCGCCCCGTCCTTTTCCGTTCAGATTCGGAATGCCCTTGCCCCGCAGGCGGAATACAGTGCCGCTCTGAGTGCCTTCGGGCACCGTGTATTTCACCTTGCCGTCGATGGTGGGGATCTCCATTTCCGCGCCCAGCGCCGCCTGCACAAAGGTGATCGGCGCTTCGCAAAGGACGGAATTGCCCTCCCGGCGGAAGATTTCGTGGGGCCGCACCGTCACAGTGATGTGCAGATCGCCTGCGCCGCCGCCGTTTTTGCCTGCATTGCCCTGGCCCCGCAGAGAAATGGTCTGGCCGTTATCGATACCGGCGGGAATGGTGGCCTTGATGGTGCGCTGGCGGCGCTCCACACCGGCGCCGTGGCACTTGGTGCAGGGCTGATGAATAATTTTACCGGTGCCGTGGCACTTCTGGCAGGTCTGAGTAGTGGCAAACACGCCCATAGGCGTCTGCCGGCGCACCTGCACATTGCCGCTGCCGTGGCAATCGGGGCAGACTTCTGCCGTGGTGCCCTTGGCACAGCCTGTGCCGCCGCACTCGCTGCAGCTTTCCGTGCGGTTGATGACCACATCTTTTTCGCAGCCAAATGCCGCCTCTTCAAAGCTGATGGAAATGGAGGTGCGGATCGTTTCGCCCCGCACCGGACCGTTGCGGCGCGCCTGGCCTCCGCCAAAACCGCCGCCGAAAAAGCTGCCGAAAATATCGCCCAAATCGCCAAAGTCAAAATCGCCGGTAAAACCGCCGCCGTAGCCCGCGCCGCCGCCGTAATTCGGATCGACGCCGGCAAAGCCGAACTGGTCATATTTCGCCTTTTTATCGGGATTGCTCAGCACTTCGTAGGCCTCGTTGGCTTCCTTGAAGCGGGCTTCGCATTCCTTGTCACCGGGGTGCAGGTCGGGATGGTTCTCCTTGGCCATCTTGCGGTAGGCCCGTTTGATCTCCGCCTCGCTGGCATTTTTGCCAACGCCCAGCACCTCGTAATAATCTCGTTTTTGTTCTGCCATATCTGCTCACCTTACAAGCTCCAAATGGGGCGGGGAAAACTCCCCGTCCCATGGAAAGAGCGGTATTTATTTTCGTTACTGGTTGTTCTTGTTCTCATCGTCGTCCACGACTTTGTAGTCTGCGTCGTAGTACTGGCCGCCGTTCTGGGCATTGGCGCCGCCGGCAGCTGCGCCTGCGTCTGCACCGGCCTGAGCTGCGCCCTCGGGATTGGCGTTCTTGTACATCTGCTCAGACACAGCATAGAATGCCTGCTGCAGGGCCTCGGTGTCGGCCTTGATGGCGTTGATATCGTCGCCCTTGACCGTCTCCTTCAGCTTGTTCAGCGCGGTTTCGATCTTGCTCTTGTCCTCGGCGCTGATCTTGTCGGCCATATCTGCCAGGGTCTTTTCGCTCTGATAGATCGCCTGGTCGGCGCTGTTGCGAACTTCCACGCCTTCCTTGATTTTGGCGTCCTCGGCAGCGTACTGCTCGGCGTCCTTCACAGCCTTATCGATGTCTTCCTTGCTCATATTGGTGGAAGAAGTGATGGTGATATGCTGCTCCTTACCGGTACCAAGATCCTTGGCAGACACGTTCACGATGCCGTTGGCGTCGATATCGAAAGTGACTTCGATCTGAGGCACACCGCGGCGGGCGGGAGCAATGCCGTCCAGATGGAACTTGCCCAGGGACTTGTTGTACTGAGCCATTTCACGCTCGCCCTGCAGCACGTTAACTTCCACAGAAGTCTGGTTATCGGCAGCGGTGGAGAAGATCTGGCTCTTCTTCACGGGGATGGTGGTGTTGCGGTCGATCAGCTTGGTGCACACACCGCCCATGGTCTCAATACCCAGGGACAGGGGCGTGACGTCCAGCAGCAGCAGATCCTTCTTCGCGGAGGGATCGTCGCCCAGGATACCGCCCTGGATCGCAGCGCCCACAGCCACGCACTCGTCGGGGTTGATGCCCTTGAAGCCTTCTTTGCCGGTGATCTTCGTCACAGCTTCCTGCACAGCGGGAATACGGCTGGAGCCGCCCACCAGCAGCACCTTGGAGATCTCGCTGGCATTCAGGCCCGCATCGTTCAGGGCGTTGCGCACGGGAATCATGGTAGCTTCCACCAGGTCGTGGGTCAGCTCATTGAACTTCGCACGGCTCAAAGTCACATCCAGATGCTTGGGGCCGGTGGCGTCAGCGGTGATATAAGGCAGGTTAATGTTGGTGGTGGTCATGCCGGACAGCTCGATCTTTGCCTTCTCCGCAGCTTCCTTCAGGCGCTGCATAGCCACCTTGTCGCTGCTCAGGTCGATGCCGTTTTCCTTCTGGAACTCGGCCACCAGGTACTTCATAATGGCTTCGTCAAAGTCGTCGCCGCCCAGGCGGGTATTACCGTTGGTGGACAGCACTTCCACCACGCCGTCGCCGATGTCCAGGATGGACACGTCGAACGTACCGCCGCCCAGGTCATAAACCATGATCTTCTGGCTGGCTTCTTTTTCTGCGCCGTAAGCCAGGGCTGCGGCGGTGGGCTCGTTGATGATACGCTTGACCTCCAGGCCGGCGATCTTACCGGCGTCCTTGGTGGCCTGGCGCTGGGAGTCGTTGAAGTAAGCGGGCACCGTGATGACAGCCTCGGTGACAGTCTGGCCCAGATAGGCCTCGGCGTCCTTCTTCAGCTTGCTCAGCACCATGGCGCTGATCTCCTGGGGCGTGTATGCCTTGCCGTCCACATTCACTTTATAGTCGGTGCCCATGTGGCGCTTGATGGATGCGATGGTGCGGTCGGGGTTGGTGATTGCCTGACGCTTTGCCACCTGGCCCACCATGCGCTCGCCGTTCTTGGAGAATGCCACCACGGAAGGAGTGGTGCGGTTGCCTTCAGCGTTGGGAATAACGACGGCTTCGCCGCCTTCCATAACGGATACACAAGAGTTTGTCGTACCCAAATCGATACCAATAATTTTGCCCATAATTGTTTCCTCCTAAATATTTGAAAATGAATGGATTTATAATTTGAAATGGGAACTTCCCATCAGTTTGCTACTTTGACCACGGCAAAGCGCAGCACCTTGCCGTTCAGCGTGAAGCCCTGCTGGAACACTTCTGCCACCGTGTTTTCACCCAGGCTTTCGTCCTCGATATGCAGCACGGCAGAGTGTTTCTCGGGATCGAAGGGGGCGCCGGCAGCTTCAATTTTTTCCACGCCCATTTTGGTGAGGATCTCCTCGAACTGGTGGAAGATCATCTCCATTCCCTTCTTGTGGGGAGAATCCTCGTCGCCCTCCTGGTTCACTGCCCGCTCCAGGTTATCATAAACTGCCAGGAATTCTTTCACCGTGGCCATTTTGGCGTCGGAATAGGTCTGTTCCTTTTCCTTGGCAGTCCGCTTGCGGTAGTTATCATATTCGGCAGCCAGGCGCAGGTACTGATCCTTCATGTTCTCCATGTCCTTGGCCAGCTGTTCCAGCTTTTCAGCCTCTTCCGCAGTGAAGGTCACCGTGCCGCCCTTTTTGCCCTTCTTTGCCTTCTTGGCGTCCTGGTTTTCGGTATGTTCAGCCGCCGGGGTTTCCTCCGCCGGCTGGGCGTTCTCTTTTTTGATCTCTTCGCTCATTTCTTTCCATCCCCTTCATGTTTTGGCAATTTTCCTTGATCGAACATCCGCGTCAGCCCTTCGGCAAAGTAGGAAAGGCGGGCCGCCACGGTGGCGTAATCCATGCGGGTGGGGCCGACCACGCCGATCAGACCCCGCATATTATCTCCAATATCATAGCTGGCCACAACAACGCTGGAATCTTTCAGCGCCGATTCCACATTTTCCGGCCCAATCAAAATCTCCATCGGCGCATTGTCCTGGGGCACCGGCAGCGCTGCGTTTTCCTCGCTGAGGAATTTGATCAGTTCGTTGGCCTTGCCCACATCCTGGTATTCCGGCAGATCCAGAATCCGGTTGGCGCCGGTGGTGTAGATCATCCGCTGCTGCATCTCTTCCAACACTTCCGAGGCATATTCCACCGCCAGGGTCAGCACCATAAACAGCAGGGCAGGCACCTGCCCGGCAATACTCATCAGATGCTTGCTCATTTCTTCCCGGTTCTTTCCGGTAAAGTCCTTGTTCAGCAACGTGGCCAGCACCGGAAGTTCTCCGGCATCCACCTCCGTCTGGCAGTGGAGCAGCTGGCTTTTCACCCGGCTGTCGTTGGTCATCACCACAGCGATAAAACTGTGGGTATCCACACTCAGCAGATCAAAGCGAGAAATCGTAAACTGTTTTTTCCCCGCCGCCAGGGCGTACACGGGATAGTCCGTAAAGTGGGATACCATCTGTCCCGTTTGGGACAGCACCCGATCCAGCTCCTGCAGCTTGATGCGCAGGGCCTGGTTCATGCTTTCCGTTTCCTGCAGGGACAGGCAATGCTGTTCCATCAGCTCATTCACATAGATCCGGTAGCACTTGGGCGATGGGATCCGGCCGGCGCTAGTGTGGGGCTTTTCCAAATAGCCCTGTTCCTCCAGCTCGGCCATCTCGTTGCGGATGGTGGCGGAAGAAACCCGGTTGTTCAATGCGGCGGCAATGGCTTTGGAGCCCACGGGCTCGGCAGTTTTAATGTACAGCTCCACGATCGCTTTCAGTATTTTCTTTTTCCGATCGCTCAGGTCCATTTCCTCGCTCCCTCCGCCGTCGGTTTAGCACTCATTCTTTCTGAGTGCTAAATCAGTATACTTCTATTGTCAGGGAAAGTCAATAGAGGTAATTTGAACAAATTGTAAACTCTTCCCGCCGTAGATTTTGGCGCATCTTTTGCCCCGCCACCAGTGGCTCCTGACGCAAAAACGAACTGCGGCAAGCCGCAGTCCGTTTTTCTTTTTCAGGATACCATTAAGGCTGCAAATATCCGTAGCGCGCACCGTTTCTGCGCAGGAACCAGAAGGAAATCAACAGCGTGGCCGTTTCCGCAAAGGGGCCGGCCAGCCACACCCCCGCAGCCCCCAGCGCCGCAGAGAGAATCAATACGCCCGGCAGCAAAAAAGCCAGCGTCCGCAAAAACGAAACGATAAACGACAGCACGCCGTTGGACAGGGCCGTAAACAACGCCGAGGCAAACACATTGGTACCATAGCAGAGATAGGCCACGCTGTAAATGCGGATCCCCACCGTGGCAATGGCAAACACCTCCGTATCCCGGGGCGTAAAAGCCAGCACCATCCAGGGGGTAAATGCCTCCATCACCAGAAACACACCCAGCGACGCCGCCAAAATGCTGCGGCTGCTGATCCGGAACAGCCGCGCCAGCCGTTCCCGGTTGCAGCTGCCGTAGTTATAGCTGAACACCGGCGCCACTCCAATGGAAAACCCGGTGAAAAAGGCCTGGAAAATATACTGTGTATAGACCAGCAGGGAAATGGCTGTCACGCCGTCGGCACCGATCAGCCCCATCATCACATTGTTGAACACCGCCGTGGTAATTGAAGTGGACAGATTCGCCACCATTTCCGACGAGCCGTTCACACAGCTGCGGCCCAGCACAGCCAAAGAAACCCTCGGCCTGGTAAAGTGGAGCACTTTATCCCGGCGAAAGAAAAAAAGGAAGCCCGCCGCAGTGGGAATGGCGTAGCCAATGCAGGTGGCCAGGGAAGCGCCCACCACACCCATGCTGAAATATCCCACCAACAGCAGATCCAGCACAATGTTGGTACAGCCCGCAATCAGCGTCAGCACCAGCCCCACTTTGGGTTTGCCCGCGGTGACAAAAAAGGTTTGGAAAAACATCTGCATAAAGATGGCCGGCGTGAAGCACAACTGAATGCTCACATAGGCCCGGCTCACCGAGAACAGGGCGGCGTCCGCCCCCAACAGGTATAGCAGCGGCTTCAAGTTCAGCAAACACAGAAGGCTGAACACTATGCCTGCCCCCAGGGTCACCAGGGTCAGAAATGTGAAATCCGCCCGGGCCTCCTGCTCCTTGCCCTCTCCCATCTTTTTGGCCACCACCGCGCTGCCGCCGGTGGCCATCATAATAGAAATCGCCATCGCTGTAAAAAAAGTGGGGTATGTAATATTCATGGCCGCCAGGGCGTCAGTACCAACAAACTGGGCCACGCACACGCCGTCCACAATATAGTACAGCCCCACAAACAGATTCATCAGCACCGTGGGCAGCGCAAAGCGCAGCAGTGATTTTAAGCGAAAATCCCGGGCCAGTTGATTTCCCATAGTCATCCCCCCTGATTCTATTTTTCCTATCATAGCAAAATCCCCGGTCCGGCCTGCGCCGGATCGGGGATTTGTTTTTCAGCAGTCAAACGCGCAATCAGGCGTTTTCCTTGGCCTCTTCTGCGGGTGCTTCCGCAGTCTTGGCAGCTTCTTCGGCGGCCTTGGCCTCAGCAGCAGCCTTGGCAGCGGCAGCTTTCTTCTCCGCCTGAGCCTTCTTGATGGCCTTATACTTCTCTTTCTCCTCCTTGGTAGCAATGGGAGAAATGGCATCCTTCGGGCAGACCTTGGAGCAGATCTTGCAGTTCTTGCACTTGGTGTAGTCGATCACGGCCACATTGTCCACCACATGGATCGCGTCGAACTTGCACTCCTTCACGCACAGGCCGCAGCCGATGCAGGCGTTGGCGCAGACCTTGCCGGCCGCAGCACCCTTCTGCTTGTTGGCGCATTCCACAAAGACCTTCTTGGACACAGGAACCGATACAATCAGATTCCGGGGGCAGGCCGCAGCGCACTGCATACAATCTGTGCACTTATCGGGATCGATCACGGGCACGCCGTTTTCGCCGATCTTGATAGCGTCAAAGCCGCATGCCTTCACGCAGGAACCCAGACCCAGGCAGCCGTATGCGCACTCCAGAGGACCGTTACCGGCCACCTTGGTGGCGCCCAGGCAGTCCTGCACGCCGATGTACTCAAACTTCTTCTTGGCAGCAGTACCGCCGTTGCAGATCACATGCGCAATCTCACGCTCTCCGGTGGCAGCCTCCACCCCCATAACTGCTGCAATTTTGGCAGCGCCTTCAGCACCGGCCACGGGGCAGCAGTTCACAGAAGCCTTGCCCTCGATGATGGCATTGGCCGCAGCAGAGCAGCCCGCATAGCCGCAGCCGCCGCAGTTTGCGCCGGGCAGGCAGTCCATGATCTCAGGGAAGCGGGGATCGGTCTTAACTTCAAAGATCTTAGATGCCACGGCCAGAACCAAACCGAACACCAAGCCCAAAATACCCAACACCAGCAGGGCAGAAACAATATTCATCATATCCATATTCTTCTCCTCCTCTTACCAGACCTGCAGGCCGGAGAAGCCCATAAACGCCAGAGCCATCAGGCCGGCGGTGACCATGGCCAGAGGGATGCCTTCAAAGCTCTTGGGGCAGTCGGCAAACTCCAGACGCTCGCGGATGGAAGCGAACAGCACGATGGCCAGCATAAAGCCCAGACCGCCGGTGACGCCGTAAACCACCGTTTCCAGCAGGTTGTAGTTATAGGAAACACTGTTGATGGACACACCCAGCACCGCGCAGTTGGTGGTGATCAGGGGCAGGAACACACCCAAAGAGGTGTACAGCGCAGGCATGGACTTCTGCAGGAACATTTCGATGAACTGCACCAGAGAAGCAATGACCAGAATAAAGGCCACGGTCTGCATGTATTCCAGACCCATAGGCTCCAGGATCAGATGCTGGATAAAGTAAGTGACCAGAGAAGCCAGGCCCATGACGAAGGTAACGGCAGCGCCCATACCAAGGGCCGTGTCGATCTTCTTGGACACGCCCATGAAGGGGCAGATACCCAGGAACTGGGACAGGACGAAGTTATTCGTCAGAATGGCGCCCAAGGAGATCGCAAAAACAGATGTAAGCAATTCCATTATTTAGTTGCCTCCTTCTTTGCAGCCTTTTCCTGAGACTTTCTCAGCAGGAAAGTCACAATGGCAATGAAAATACCCAGGGACAGGAAACCGCCAGCAGGCTGAGTGATCAAAGATGCGCCAACGCCCTCGGGCAGAATCTGAATACCATCTGCGCCGCCGAGGACAATCTTGATGCCGTTGGTAGCATCGATCAAGCCGCCGCCAAAGGTGCCAGCACCCAGGAATTCACGGACAGCGGACAGAATGGTCAGCGCTACCGTAAAACCAATGCCCTGGGTCAGACCGTCCACCGCGGAAGCCACAGGACCGTTCTTGTAAGCAAAAGCTTCGGCACGGCCCAAGATGATGCAGTTCACGACGATCAAAGGAATGAACACACCCAAAGATTCGGACAGGGCAGGCACAAAAGCCTTCAGCAGCATATCAATACAGGTAACAAAACCGGCAATGATGACGATAAACGCTGCAATACGCACCTTATTAGGGATGATGTGCCGCAACAGGGAAATCACGACATTGGAGCAGATCAACACAAGGGTCGCACAGATGCCCATACCGAGACCGTTAAACAGAGATGTGGAAACGGCCAGCGTGGGGCACATACCGAGGATCTGAACCAGAACGGGGTTATTTGTAATAACGCCTTCTTTAAGCTGTTTACCAAAATTCATAAATTCAAACCTCCCCCTTCTCAGCCCAGCTGACCAGCCACCAGGCTAGCAGCATTCACGCCGCGGGTCACAGCCTTTGTAGTAACAGTGGCGCCGGAAATGGCGTCAACCTGATTGCTACCGGAGTTTACGGTGAACAGGTTGCCCTCACTAGCGCCGCGGCCGACAAACTGACTCAGCACGCCAACGCCGTTCTTATTAGGCTTATCAGCAGCAATCTTGGTACCGATACCTGCAGTTTCGGTATGGCTGATCACGGAAATACCGGTCACATTGCCTTCGGCGTCAATACCGACAATCATATCAATGGCGCCGCCAAAACCAGTGGGCGTAACCTCCACGGCATAACCGCCGGTGGATGCGCTGTAAATAGCCTCAAGGCCACTCTCCGCGTCAGCAGAGCCTGCCAGTGCCGTCAGCTCCTCGGTTACCGGAATTTCCTCAAACTGGGCGCCGGGGAACACAACTTCCAGAGATGCCTGTAGCTTCTGCTCCTGAATTGCCTTGATCTTATCTGCCGTCACGCCGTTGACCACGCCCAGCAGGGCCGCCACAATGGCGCAGATAACCATCAGGATACCAGCCAGCTTGAACAGATACTTAGGATCCATCTGAACCTTTTCCTTCTTGACCTCGCTCATTTCGCAGCCGCCTCCTTCTTTTCAGACTTCACAAAACCGAAGCGGGTGGGCTTGACATAGCGGTCAATCAGCCACACAGTACAGTTCATAATGATGATGGCGAAGCAGACGCCCTCGGAGTAAGTACCGAAATAACGGATGAACACGGTGATCAAACCGCAGCCGATACCAAAGAGGATCTGTCCCTTGCCGGTGATAGGAGAGGACGCATAGTCCGTCGCCATAAAGATCGCGCCCAGCATCACGCCGCCGCTCAGCACATT
>CALDMR010000185.1 GCA_937915065.1 uncultured Clostridia bacterium | reverse complement strand
GCTCCGTTTTGCAGCATGCACTCGGTGAAGCCGCCTGTGGACGCGCCGATATCCGCAGCGATCTTATCCTGCAGATCAATGGGAAAGACCTCCATCGCCTTTTCCAGCTTCAAGCCGCCCCGCCCCACATATTTCAGCGCCTGGCCGCGCACCTCCAGCGCAATGCTTTCATCCACCGGCATGCCGGCCTTATCCAGCCGGCGGTCGCCAGAAAACACCTGCCCTGCCATAATCAGCGCCTGGGCCTTCTGCCGGCTTTCCGCCAGGCCCCGTTCCGTCACAAGCACATCAAGCCGTTTTTTGGCCATGCTGTAAGCCCCCCTCTGTTTCTCGCTCCGCCGATTCTTACCGGCGCTTGACCAGGTGAATCACCCGCGCCACATTGTGGACAACCTTTACACTGTTATTGATGGCGATCTTTTTACCGATCGCTTTACCGCCGATGGTCAAACCGGACACCAGGGCCGAAATTGCCACTGAGATCAGCATCGTGTCCAAATCAAAGGATGTGCACAGCTTTGTCACGATCACCGCCGCGGTAGAACCACTGACGATGCCGGAAATATCGCCCACCACATCGTTGCATACGCTGCTCACCTTTTCTGCACTGCGCACCAGCTTCAGCGCACAGGCGGCGCTCTTTTCTCCATGCGCCGCCATAGAATGAAAAGGCCGCTCATCGGCCACCGTGACGGCAACGCCGATCACATCGAATACAATGCCAATGAAAATAAATGCGGCCAACAGCAAAAAAGCAATGATATATCCCGCGCCGTTGAGCACATTGGACGAAACCAAACTGAACACCGCGGAGATCGCAATCGATAAGGCAAAAATCTTCGGTATCCAATAGTCCTTTTTCTTCTTTCCTTTGTCCGGAACGTCCTGCTTTTTTGGCTTGCCCGCCTTTTGGCTGTCCACCTGAGAAACCTCCTATAAAATCCACTATGTAGTCATAAAAAACTAAACAGACGGCAGCATCAGAAGTAAATCTTGCGGCTTAGGTACGGGTAGGATTTCCCCGGGGAGCACCTCGCGTTTCCACTCGGCGGTTTCCCTTTATGCTCCGCGTCAATGCGTTGCCGACACTGCGACCCGATTGCCACTTAGTCCGCACTGCAATCCTTCTGATGCCCACAGAACGACAGCCTAGGTGTTTTCCACAACAGTCAGTTCGTTTCTTAGCCTCTTTTGCAGTTATGGTTTCAGCGAGCGATCGCAATCCGATTCTCTGGCCGGAGAATGGATGCGTGGATCCCGCATTCACCATACCCACTCAAGGCAGGCTACACTGCACATAGCGATAGGGGACGCGAATCCCTTTCACACCACATTGCAGGTTTAACCCTGTTTCGTAACCAGTCTCAAGCCCGCGAGTCGGGTTTTCCTTGGCTGATCACAAGAACAGGTCTCCACGGTAAGAGGGTCGAATTTGCATGCCATTGCAAGTCGCCCCCAAACCTTAACCCCCAGCATCCACCCCAAACTGGGCGTAAGAAGCAAACACCAGGGACTTCATCGATGTGCCCTTCAAAGGATTTTTAGGCCCTTCCTGGTAAACGGCTGAACCGACTAGGATACTGCGCCGCTGTTTAGTAATTTATTATTTTATCATGTTTCTGAAAATATGCAAGGTTTATTCATTGCTTTTCTGCCTGATCACCCCCCTATCAGCCCATTGTTTACAGTTTCTTCATGTTTTCCGGCAACCTGGCACGCATAGATAAACGCGGCGCAGGAGAAAATATACACTCCCGCGCCGCGCGCTGCACAGCCTTATGCAGTTCTGTGTGTTAAACGATCTGCCAGTTCGCACAGAAATTCCGTGCTGCCCGGCCACTTTCCCTGCGCCAGAGCCGCCTTGGCCCGGGCAGTATAATCCAGCACCCGGCGCTCGCACGCTTCCAGCCCCAGCAGGGATACATAAGTAGACTTCGCATTAGAAGCATCTGATCCAATGGGCTTGCCAAACTCCGCCGCATCGCCCATCACATCCAGCATATCATCCCGGATCTGGAAGGCCAGCCCCAGATTGGCCGCATACTCCCGGGCAGCTTCCACACAGCTTTCATCCACCGCCCGATGGCCGGAGGACGCGACCACGCCCATCATGCAGGCAGCCCGCAGCAGCGCACCGGTCTTTTTATCGTTGATGGCCGTCAGTTCCTCCGCAGTGTGGATCACCTTTCCATCGCCGATGGTGTCCCAGTACTGGCCGCCGCACATGCCCCGCTCCCCAGCCGCTTCGGCCAGAATGCCCGCCGCCGTGAGGGGCGCAGTTTTCCCTTCTCCCTGCCAGGGGCCTCCCCCGAACAGCACCGTCCGAAATGCCGCGGCCTGCAAGGCGTCCCCCGCCAGGGTGGCCACACATTCGCCGTATACCTTATGACAGGTAGGCTTACCCCGGCGCAGATCGTCGTTATCCATACAGGGCAGATCATCATGAATCAGGGAGTAGGTATGCACCATCTCCACGCCGCAGCCGAAATCCAGCCCTTCTTCCATGGTTCCGCCTGCGGCTTCACAAAATTTCATACATAAAACAGGGCGGATGCGCTTCCCCCCTGCCAACAGGCTGTACCGCATGGCCTCTTCCAGCCCTTCGCCGGCAAAAAATTCTGCCAGCCGTCCTTCTACCAGCCCCTGGGCTGCTTTCAGTTCCTGCGCAAATGTATCCGTCATTCAGATTCCTCCTCACAGGCAAAGGGCTCCTCGCGGGGAGAGCCATCAGCGCTCTTGACCAGTTTCACAACCTTTTGCTCCGCCCGATCCAACAGATCCGAGCACGCAGACGCCAGCTTTGTTCCTTCTTCAAACAATTTCAGCGCATCAGCCAGGGGGGCATCTCCCTTTTCCAATGCCGCCACAATCTCCTGTAGCCGCTCCATGGACTGTTCAAAATTCAGTTTCTTTTCTGCCATATTTTCAAGGCTCCTTTTCCGTGGTCACCGTGTCCACCGTGCAGGCCAAAGCACCGCGGCCCAGCGTCACACTGATCCGATCTCCTGTCTGCACATCGGCAGCGTTTTTCAAAATGATCCCTTCCGCGGTTTTCGCCACCGCATAGCCACGGCCCAGAACCTTCAGCGGACTCAGCGCGTCCAGCGCCGCCGCCAGGGCCGCAAACTCCTGTTTCCGCCCGGCCAGCGTATCCTGTGCCAAGCGGACAAACTGCTGGTGCGTAAAATCCAAAGCCATCCGCTTTTCCTGCAGGAACGCCATGGGATTTTGCAATGCCCGGCTGCCGGAAAGCTTTTCCAACCGCTCCCGATGCAGCTGGAGCTGCCGCAGCTGCGACTGCGCCAGCCTATTGCGGACAGCAGACAACTGCGCCGCCAATTCCATTCGATCCGGCACGGCAATTTCCGCCGCATTGGAGGGCGTAGACGCCCGGGCATCGGCCACAAAGTCAGCAATGGTCACATCCGGTTCGTGTCCCACAGCGGAAATCACAGGAAGTTCCGACTCATAAATCGCCCGGGCCACGCGCTCGTCGTTAAACGCCCACAGATCCTCCATGGAACCGCCGCCCCGGCCGGTAATGATCAGATCCGCCACCCGCCACCGGTTGGCATACCGAATGGCGCCCACGATCTCCGGCGGTGCCTCCCTGCCCTGTACCCGCACCGGGAGGACGATCACTTTGCACAAAGGATACCGCCGCCGCAGAATACGGATCATATCATGCACCGCCGCACCGGAACCGGATGTGATCACAGCGATCCGCTCCGGATAGAGCGGCAGCGGTTTTTTATGGGCTGCGTCGAAGAGGCCTTCCTGATACAGCTTCGCCTTGAGCTGCTCGAAGGCCACATACAAATCGCCCACGCCCTCCGGCGTGATGGAAGAACAGTACAGCTGATACTGTCCATCCCGGGGAAAAACGGCAATCCGGCCATGCAGGATCACCTTCATCCCGTTTTCCGGACGAAACCGAAGCCTGGCCGCACTGGAGCGAAACATTACGCATCGCAGAACGCCCTCGGGATCTTTCAGGGTGAAATAGTGATGACCGGAACCGTAAATTTTATAGTTGGAAAGCTCCCCGCGCACATAAAGGTTATTCAGCTGCGGCACGCCGTCCAATACCGTTTTGATAAACTGGTTGACCTCCGCGACGCTGAACACCTGGTTTTCACTGTTCACCGCACACACCCCTCTCATAGGCACGCCGGGCCAAAACAGCGATTCCCATGGCATTATCCCGGGAGAATTCAGGGGCTGCAAAGCAAGCATCCCGCAGCATCGACCGCAGCACAGAGTTGGATGCCACACCGCCGGAGCACAGCACCGGCAAGCCGGGATAGCGCTCTTTCGCCGCAGCCGTGGCACGCCGCACCGCCCCGGCCACCGTATCCACTGCAAAGCGGGCAATAGTAGCCGGCGCTTCCCCCTGTTCCATCAGGGCCTTGACTTTATTTTCCATACCGGACAGCGAAAATTGCAGCCCCTGCAGCTTCACCCGATAGGACAGCGTGCTGTTTGCCTGATAATAGAGCTCGTCCACATGGCGGCCCGCCGGAAAGGGCAGCCCCAGCAACACGCCGGTGCGATCGATCAGCTGGCCCGCTGAAATATCCGTGGTGCCGCCGATCACCTCAGCATGCACCGCTGCACCATCGGGCACCACATGCAGCAATTCCGTGGTGCCGCCGGAAAGGTGCCACGCCAAAAAGGGCCGATCCAGCAAATCTTCCCGCCCGGCGGACCAAGCCGCCGCGGCCAAATGGCCCTGCTGATGAGAAAACTCCAGATAGGCTGCACCCAAAGCCATAGCAAGGGTTTTTGCTTCACAGGCACCCGCAAGGAAACAGGGCATATAAGAGCCCTCCGTCTCCCTCGGGCGGCTGCTGGCCGCCACAACAGCAGCCCCGTTCAGATTCCGCCCCTGCAGCAGGCGCTCCACAATTTCCGGCAAGCGGCGCACATGCAAAAAAAGGGCGTCGCTCTGCCGCAATCCCAGTGCGCCCTGCGGCACATCCAGGATGCGGCTTTCGTTCCGCCCTTCCCCGCCGTCGCAAAAGGCGACGGAAGTCGTATAATTACTGGTATCAAATCCGACGCAAAGAGCCATCCCAGATCACTCCCCGCACTCCTGGCGGACAAAGCTGCCCAGGATGCCGTTCATAAAGGACACAACCTTTTCGTCTTCATACTTCTTGGCGATCTCCAGTGCTTCATTGATCGCGGCGGCATTGGGAATTTCGGGCATGTACAAAATTTCGTACATCGCCACGCGCATGATTGCGGAGGCCACCAGAGGAATGCGCTCAAACTTCCAACCCACGGCATATTTTTCAATATAGGAATCCAGCTCCGCCGCGTGCTCATCCACGCCAAGCACCAGCTTGCGAATATACTGATCCTGCTTCTCGTTGGGAAGCTCGGCATACAAATCGTCTTCCCCCGCCAGACCGGCGAAATATTCCGCACTCAGGGTTTGATTCAAAAGATCTGCTGCGCTCAGCCCCGTAAAACTCAGCTCATAGGACAGACGCACTGCGATCTCTCTTGCAGTAGAACGAACCATACTCAAAACATCCTTATCTTTTCTTTCGTATTGGACAGAAACGAGGCGGAGCAGCATCTCCGCCTCGCTGTAAACAAATCACTGACCGGCGGCCATATCCTCGCTGAAGGTAACGCCGCTGATGCGCACATTGACCTGGCAGACTTTCAGCTCTGTCATGGATTCCACAGCATTGACCACGGCCTCCTGCACATTCTGCGCCACCTGCGGGATCTGCTGGCCGTATTTCACCAGGATCTGCAAATCAACGATCACGCTGTTATCCCCAATGGTCAGTTTAACGCTTTTGACGGCGTTTTTCTTGCTGCGGCCGCCGCTGGCAGGCGCCAGCTGGCCCACGCCGTCAACCTCCAGCGCTGCGGAAACGGCAATGGCCGCAACCACATCTTCCGATATATTGATACTGCCCTTCTCGTCCGGACAGACGACATATTCCTTTTTGGTATCGCCCACGATCGTGCACGCTCCTTCTAACAGTATTTTTATGTATTGTACCATTATCGAGCGCAAAAAACAATCCTTAATTTGCCTCCATAATCTTGATCTTATCAGCCGTAAGCCCGGTCTCCTCCAAAACAATATCCGTGACTTTCGCAATATCGGCGTTTTCCAGTCCATTGTCCGTCCCCGCAATCACCACGCTGACACTTTCGCCATTGACAAAGGCGACGCAATCTGTATACCCCTTCGCCATCCCCAGATTTTCAACCGTCGATTCTTTCAGAGCGTTGTCGGCAATTTCCTGCAGTTGCCGGCTGGCACTGTCCCTGGCCTCC
>CALDMR010000184.1 GCA_937915065.1 uncultured Clostridia bacterium | reverse complement strand
TTGTTGGCAATGGTCTTCTTGGGGCCCTGGCGGGTACGGGCGTTGGTCTTGCTGCGCTGGCCGCGCACGGGCAGGCCCTTGCGGTGACGGGTACCGCGATAGCAGCCAATTTCGATCAAACGCTTGATATCCAGGGCGTTGTTGCGGCGCAGGTCGCCCTCCACCATGTAGCCCTTGTCGATCGCCTCGCGCAGCTTGGCCTCTTCCTCGTCGGTCAGGTCCTTCACGCGGGTGTCGGGGTTAATGCCTGTCTGCGCAAGAATGTCATTTGCGCTCTTTCTGCCAATACCATAGATGTAAGTGAGTCCGATCTCGACTCGCTTCTCCTTGGGCAGGTCAATGCCGGCAATACGTGCCATACTTTTTAAGCACCTCCAATAATTAGTTAGCCCTGTCTCTGCTTATGCTTGGGGTTTTCGCAAATCACCATCAGGCGACCCTTGCGGCGAATAACCTTGCACTTTTCGCACATGGGCTTCACGGACGGTCTTACTTTCATGTCAATAAACCTCCTGTTACTTGCTTCGCCAGGTAATCCGACCACGAGTCAGGTCGTAGGGGGACATCTCCACCGTAACCTTATCACCGGGCAGAATCCTGATAAAATTCATCCGGAGTTTTCCGGAAATGTGCGCCAAAATCGTGTGTCCGTTTCCGATATCTACCTGAAACGTTGTATTCGGCAAAGCCTCAACGACTACGCCTTCAACTTCGATCATGTCGTCTTTTGCCAAGCGTATCCCTCCTGGTCAAGATAGCCTCTCCCCGCCTTTTGGCGGGGGCATGTTGCGGAACGTGTCTTCGTTCCATGGAATCCCCGCTCCGGCAGGCTGCCCTGCCGGAGGGGAGAAATCATCATTACAGCTTCCATCCGAACTCTTCCCAACTTGCGTCCAGAGCGGTGAGGATCTCCGGTTTGCCATCTGTGATGCAAATCGTGTTCTCATAGTGGGCTGCCCACTTGCCATCCTGGGTCTTTACCGTCCATCCGTCCGGCAAAACCTGAATGAACTGAGCGCCTGCGTTGACCATGGGCTCAATCGCCAGGGTCATGCCCCGCAACAGCCGCGGTCCGCGGCCGGGGACGCCGTAGTTGGGTACTTCGGGGGATTCATGCATTTGCGTGCCGATGCCGTGACCGACATACTCGCGCACAACGGAGAAGCCGTTGTCCTCCACATACTGCTGAATGGCTGCGGAGATATCACCCAGCCGATGGCCCTCGGTGGCATACTGAATGCCCTCGAAAAAGCTCTGCTGCGTAACTGTGATCAACCGTTCCGCCTCTTCGGAAATGGTTCCGCAAGGGAAGGTTGCACAGCAATCTCCATGATAACCGCCAATGAACGCACCCACATCGACACTGACGATGTCGCCCTCCTGCAGCACCCGGCTGCCCGGGATGCCGTGGATAACCTCGTCATTGACTGACGCGCAGATGCTGGCGGGAAAGCCGTTGTAGTTCAAAAACGACGGAATCGCGCCTTGCGCAGTAATGAATGCATAAACTGCCTGATCGACCTCTTTGGTGGTCACGCCGGGACGGATCATAGCACCTGCCAGTGCACGCGCCGCAGAAGTGATTCTGCCCGCCCGACGCATCAACTCGATCTCGTGGGGAGATTTCAATGTAATCATTTACTTCTGCCCCAGCGCTTCGAGAATGCTTGCAGTCGTATCCTCAACCGCTGCACGGTTGTGGATCTCTTTCAAGTTGCCCCGTTCGGCATAGTATCCCTTCAGCGGTTCCGTTTCCCGATGGTATACTTCCAGCCGGGCCTGCACCGTTTCCGGCGCATCATCCGCACGCTGAACCAAAGCGCCGCCACATGCGTCGCAAACGCCTTCAACCTTGGGCGGAACCGCCACAATGTGATAACTTGCGCCGCACTTTTCGCAAACGCGGCGTCCGCTCATGCGCTGCATGATCTCCTCATCGGAAACCTCCAGGGCAATGACTGCATCGAAATGGATTCCGGCCTGTTCCAGGGCCTCCGCCTGACCAATGGTCCGGGGCATGCCGTCCAGAATATAGCCGTCCTTGCAGTCCTCTGCCTGCAGGCGCTCATTGATGATACCGATGATGACGTCATCCGGAACCAACTGGCCATGATCCATATATTCCTTGGCTTTCAGGCCTGTCGGCGTACCGTCCTTAATCGCAGCGCGCAGGATGTTGCCGGTGGAAATGGTCGGAATTCCGAGCTTTTGATTCAGAATCGCAGCCTGGGTGCCTTTGCCCGCGCCGGGCGCACCCAACATAATCAGATTCATCACTTATCACACTTTCTTATTCAAGGAAACCCTTGTACTGACGGGCCAGCATCTGATTTTCCAGTGCCTTGACAGTCTCCAACGCAACACCGACAACGATGATGATGGAGGTACCGCCAATGGCCAGGCCCTGAAGGTCAATAAACTTACCGGCAATCAACGGAGCAATTGCCACGATACCCAGATAGATCGCACCGAACAGCGTGATACGGGACAGCACCTTGGCGATGAAGTCCGCGGTGGGCTTGCCCGGACGGAAGCCGGGGATAAAGCCGCCGTTGCGCTTCAGGTTGTTGGCGATCTCGGTGGGATTGAACTGAATGGTCGCATAGAAATAGCTGAAGCCAATGATCATCAGGAAATATGCGATCATATACAGCACAGATTTGGTGTCAATGGCCTGAATGAAGCCGTACCAGAAGGTACCCTGCTCAGGCGCAGGCAGGAATGCCGCGATGGTGGCGGGCAGCATGGCGATGGACTGCGCAAAGATGATGGGCAGAACGCCGGACATGTTGACCTTCACAGGCAGGGTGGTATTCTGGCCGCCGTACATTCTGCGGCCCACCTGGCGCTTCGCATACTGAACGGGGATGCGGCGCTCGGCATTGTAAACATGAGCGATCAGGATCACCAGAGCCAGCAAGCCGACGACGATAGCCACAAGGCCGACAACGCCCAGCGTTTCGCGGTTGGTGTACATCGTGCTGACGCCAGCGGGGATCCGGGAGATGATGGACGCAAACAGGATAATAGAAATACCGTTGCCGATACCAAACTCCGTGATCTGCTCACCCAGCCACATGATGAATGCAGAACCAGCCACAAAAGTGATGATAATGACGAAAGCAGCAGCAATGCTGTCGTTGGTCAGAATATTGTACTGGTTGCGCATCAGCATATAGTAAGCGAAGCCCTGGATCAGAGCGATCGCCACTGTGGTATAGCGGGTAATACTTGCGATCTTCTTGCGGCCTTCCTCACCCTCTTCTCTGGCCATACGTTCCAGAGCAGGAATGGCGACGGTCAACAGCTGAATAATGATCGATGCGTTAATATAGGGCTGGATGCTGAGGGCAAACACCGTTGCATCAGCAAAGGCGCCGCCGGACATCACGTTATACAGGCCCAGAACGGTGGTGCTCATGGACTCCAGATAGGAGGACAGGGCTGCCACATCCACATAGGGCACCGGAATCGCGTTGCCCAGGCGATAAATCAGAAGGATCAAAAGCGTAAAGACGATCTTTTTACGCAGCTCAGGAATGTTCCAAGCTTTGCGAACAGTCTGGATCACCCTTACATCACCTCTGCCTTTCCTCCTGCCGCTTCAATAGCATTCTTCGCGGATTCGGAAAAAGCAGAAGCCTTGACAGTCACCTTCTTGGTCACGCTGCCGTTACCCAGCACCTTGTAACCATACTTGCACTCATGCAGGATACCCTTTTCGATCAGGGCTTCTGCAGTAACGGTTTCGCCGTCCTCAAATGCGTTCAGTGCATTCAGGTTGATGATCTCATAGGGCTTAGCGAAAATATTGTTAAAGCCGCGCTTGGGGATACGGCGTGCCAGAGGCATCTGGCCACCCTCGAAACCGGGGCGGACACCGCCGCCGCTACGGGACCACTGGCCCTTCTGACCGCGGCCTGCAGTCTTACCGTTACCGGAACCTTCACCGCGGCCCTTGCGGTATGCCTTGCAGACAGAACCCTCTGCGGGACTCAGTTCGTGTAATTTCATTTCGCTTGCACCTCCTTACTTTTCCTCAGTAACCTGCAGCAGATAGCCGATCTGGGCGATCTTGCCGCGGGTCTGTGCATTGTCGGGCTGCACGCTCACGTCGCCGATTCTGCGCAGGCCCATGGAGCTGGCAGTAGCAATATGCTTCTTCAGTCTGCCGTTGACGCTCTTGACGAGCTCAATTTTCAGATTTGCCATTGTACGCCCCTCCTTAACCGATGATGTCTTCGACGTTCTTGCCGCGGATCTTAGCGACCTGCTCGGGGGTTCTCAAGGACTTGAGACCCTGGAAGGTGGCGGCAACAACGTTTGCGGGGTTGTTGGAGCGCAGGCACTTTGCACGGATGTCCTTGATGCCGGCTGCTTCCATCACAGCACGAACGGGACCACCGGCAATGATACCGGTACCGGGTGCTGCGGGCTTCATCATCACGCGGCCTGCGCTGAACTCGCCGATGACCTCATGGGGAATGGAGGTGCCGGCGGTGTTGATGGTCACCATGTTCTTCTTCGCGTCCTCGATGCCCTTGCGGATTGCTTCGGGAACTTCAGCGGCCTTGCCCAGGCCATAGCCGACCTTGCCCTTACCGTCACCGACAACCATCAGTGCGGAAAACTTCATGACACGGCCGCCCTTGACGGTCTTGGAAACACGGTTGAGGTAGACGACTTTTTCAATAAATTCGTTGGGTTCTCTTTCAAATCTTGCCATTTTGTGTTCCTCCTCCCGTATTAGAATTCCAGGCCGCCCTCACGGGCGCCTTCTGCCAGTTCCTTGACACGGCCGTGGTACAGATAACCGCCGCGGTCAAACACGACAGTGTCGATACCCTTTGCCTTGGCACGCTCAGCCACGGTCTTGCCGACCTTGTGAGCAGCCTCGATATTGCCGCCGAAACCTTCGAAATCCTTTTCCAGGGAAGATGCGGAAACCAGAGTCACGCCGTTGACATCATCGATGATCTGAGCGTAGATGTTCTGCTTGCTGCGGAACACGTTCAGGCGAGGTCTCTCGGGCGTGCCGGAGATCTTCGCGCGGACTCTCTTGTGGCGCTTCAAACGCTGCGCATTCGTATCGGGTCTTTTAACCATTTTGGCACACCTCCTTACTTCTTCGCACCGGTCTTACCAACCTTGCGGCGGATGACCTCGTCGGAATATTTAATACCCTTGCCCTTATAAGGTTCGGGAGGACGCTTCTCGCGGATTTCTGCCGCGAACTGGCCCACCTGCTGCTTATCGGGGCCGGAGATAACGATCTGGTTTGCATTGGGAACGTCGATCGTGATACCGGGGACTTCGGAGACGATCACCGGATGAGAGAAGCCCAGGTTCATGACCAGGTCGGAACCCTTCTTCTCCACTCTGTAACCGACGCCATTGACTTCCAGGGTCTTGCTGAAGCCCTTTTCCACACCCTCAACCATGTTGAAAATCAGGGTACGGGTCAGGCCGTGCAGTGCACGGTGCTCAGCTTCGTCATCGGGACGCTTGACCAGGATCTCGTTGTTCTCCTGCTCAATGATCATGTCCTGATGCATGGCGCGGGTCAGTTCGCCCTTGGGGCCCTTGGCCGTAACCACATTGCCTTCGCCAATCTTCACTTCGACGCCTGCAGGGACAGTAATGGGCATTCTACCAATTCTAGACATTTCCAGTTACCTCCCTTACCAAATGAATGCCAGGACTTCGCCGCCGACGTGGGCCGCACGGGCCTTCTTGTCGGTCATGACGCCCTTGGACGTGGAAACGATCGCGATACCCAGGCCACGCAGGACAGAGGGCAGCTCGTCTGCGCCCACATAAACGCGCAGGCCGGGCTTGGACACACGGCGCAGGCCGGTGAGCACCTTTTCCTTGCCGGGGTTGTACTTCAGGGTGATGTGGATCACGCCCTGGGTACCGTCATCGACGATCTGATAGTTCTTGATGTAGCCTTCATCCAGCAGGATCTGGGCAATTGCCTTCTTCATGTTGGAAGCAGGAACATCAACCGTTTCGTGCTTTGCGTTGTTCGCGTTGCGGATGCGGGTCAGCATATCCGCAATAGGGTCAGTGATGTGCATTGTGTTTTCCTCCTATATTTAGAGTTACAGGCTTTCGCCTGTTCAGGCGGCGAGGTATCACCACTAATTGGGAAATTACCGGTGACCTTTCGCCATCCTTTTGCGGAGCATGCTCCGCTTTATCATTCCGCAGTTGCTGTCTTGCACACGGCAGTCTGCGGAACCGATCAAGCCCAGGCGGCAGGGACGGGATCCGTCCGCCGCCCGGCAAAATCAGTGATTTACCAGCTGGCCTTCTTCACGCCGGGGATTTCACCCTTGTAAGCCAGTTCGCGGAAGCAGATACGGCAGACACCGTAGTCACGCAGATAAGCGTGCGGGCGGCCGCAGATCTTGCAGCGGTTGTACTTGCGGGTGGAATACTTTGCGGGAGCCTGCTGCTTCAGGATCATAGACTTCTTAGCCATTCAGTTTTTCCTCCCTTACTTTGCAAACGGAGCGCCGATCAGGCTCAGCAGCTCACGGGCTTCTTCATCGGTATTGGCAGTGGTGCAGATGATGATATCCATACCACGGATCTTGTCGATCTTGTCATACTCGATTTCAGGGAAGATCAGCTGTTCCTTGATGCCCAGGGCATAGTTGCC
>CALDMR010000183.1 GCA_937915065.1 uncultured Clostridia bacterium | reverse complement strand
CAGCAGGAAACAGATCCGAAGAAGCGCACCTTCCGGGTATGGTATCTCATCGCCACCCCCCGCGGCCTGCCGAAAGAGTTCGTCCAGAAAGAGCTGGAGTTCCGGTGGAAGCTGTTCCCGGAGAAGAAGGGGGAAACCAAATGAGCAATCGAGCTTTCCAGTAAAACTTGGATGACAAAAAAGCGTCCAGTCCGGAGGCTCCGATCTCATTCAGATGCTGTTCAAAGAACCAGTGGAAATGCCGGATCAAGAAACCATGACTGCATGAGTTAGATATGGGACTGCCCGGCGGGGCAGGGAGGGGATTTGTGAAAATCATGCTGCAAAAAGCCTTGACATTTTATCTGTGCAAATATATAATTAACAGCGTTAACTAAACGGAGGAGGGCGAAGCAGCTGTGGAATGGACAGATATGATGCATTATCAGCAGCAGATACAAAAAATTATGCGTTCCCTGCTGCCTGTGCGCAAATCCCTGCTGACGGCCAGCGAATGCGAACTGTTGGCCCATCTTTATTTGCAGCCTGAGCAAAACACGCCCATTTTACTCAGCCAGAGCAGCGGCATGAAAAAGGAAGCTGTGAGCCGCTGCCTGAAGTCCCTCTATGAAAAAAACTGTATCCGCAAAGAGCGCCAAATGGCGGATGAGCGGAGCTACCAGCTTTTTATGACCGAAACCGGCCTTGCCGAATTAAAGAAGGGGTATGAGAGCATATTGCAGCCCTTTTATGATTTGTGGCGCAGTTCCGGCGAGGATTTTGAGGCATTTATGCATTATGCAGATCAACTGGCTGCACATCTTGAGAAAGGACATGATAAAATCTGTGACCATGAAATTCTATGATGCACTGCAGATGGACCCTGCCGGACTGAAAGGGAAGATTGCAGTTTGTAATACAAAGCAGGAGAAAGCATATTACTGGACGGCCATGGCAGTGCGCTCTGTGCTGATTGTGGCCTTTGCCATTGTGTTTATCAGTTTGCTGAGCAGTGTGTTCGGTACTGCAAATACCCCGTTGGCAGTGGTGATCTTCTGCATGCTGTTGGGCATTCGCTTTGTGAATTTCGAGTATTGCATCGGCGATTCACTGGTGAACCTGGCGGCGGTATTGGCTATTTTGGTGCTGGCGCCCAGCGCTGCTGCGGTGCTCCCGGCCGTTTTGCTGATTCCCCTGCACTTTGCGGCCTTTTTTGGGCTGCTTGCCATGACGGCCCAGCGGCCTGAAATGGGAAACGGCGGATTGTATGGTTTTGCGTACATCTATCTGACGGGCAATCCCGTGCAGGGAGAGGCTTTGGTAGAGCGGGGTCTCCTGGCGCTGACGGGTTATTTGATTTGCGGCGTCATTCTGTTTATGAAGCATAAAGATCAGCATAAAACCATCCGCTTCCGCCAGGTGATCCGGAATTTTGACCTGACCACCCCGGCCCACCTGTGGCAGCTGCGTCTGGCCCTTGGTGTAAGCCTGGTGTTGACCGCCGGGCAGGTTTTGGATGTGGAGCGCTTTATGTGGATGGGATTTGCCTGCGCGTCTCTGTTGTCGGAGTATCCGTATTCCGGCAATACATCCGGCCGTTTTTGGCAGCGGATCACGGGCGTTGTGGCCGGGTCCTGTGCATTTTTGGTGCTGTATTCGGTCATGCCTGCGGCCCTTCGGCCGTTGATGGGCCCCCTGGGCGGGCTGCAGCTGGGCTTTTGTGCCGACTATCAGCACAAAACGGCCATGAACTGCTTTGGGGCGCTGATGCTGGGCGCCGGGATCTATGGGGTGCAGGGTGCGGTGATCCTGCGGATTACGGATACATTCCTAGGCGTGATGTTCGGGCTGATCTTTGCCGCCCTGTTTCACCGCCTGGCGGCGGTCAAGTGTCTGCCCGCTTTGAAGCGGCGATTGCCGGAACAGAAAAATGAGGATTCATTGCGTTTTTAAAACATGAATATCGTCAAAATATATTTGACAGTATCAGCCAATCGGGCCGCCAAAAGGCGGCCCGATTTTTTATCCGCGCTTACCGCTGAGGGGCGGGGGAGCATTGGATTTGGCTGTAATTCTTAGCTGCATCTTTTCCCGATCATGCGGTGGCGGCCGTTTGGAAATAAAAGCTACCATTTTTAGAAACGGGTGTGGTATCATAAGAACAGTTATGAAGAAGGGAATCGGGCATTGCGTAAGCAAAGGGAAAATTTGAAGGGTTGTTTGCGCGGTTGAACTGCAGAGAAAAAGAGAGGATAGGAGGAATATATATGCAGGAGGAAGTGTTTCAGCAAAATCTGGACGATACAAAAGGCCCCCAGCCCGGTGGCCCCTATCTCATTCAGATGCTGTTCAAAGAGCCGGTGTCCATGCCGGAGAAAGAAACCATGACCGCTGTGATGGAAAAACATATCGGGTCAGTAGCGTGTTTCTGCCATGATAAAAAAACGGCGGGCTTTGCTGCGCAGG
>CALDMR010000182.1 GCA_937915065.1 uncultured Clostridia bacterium | reverse complement strand
GTCAGTTCGTTCCTCTCATACAGGTCACGCAGATGGCGGAAATGTCCCTCGTACTGATAGCAGCGCAGGGAGTGCTGGATGTTGCGTGCAATAGCCGTATCCACATACTCGTCCGCGCTTTCCTTGCTGGCAAACGTGGAGGTTTCGTTGTAGTGGACACCGCCGAGACTCATAGTGCCGCCGTAGCGGATATACTCGTCGATGCCATGAATGCCGAGCACAGACTCAAACTCGCGGTAAGGGATGAAGGTCGTGTGCAGCAGAATGCAGCGGTCGTAGAGCTGCTCATCCTCCGTGAACAGGAAACCCAGTGAATCCGTGCCGGACAGCACGATTTTCATTCCGCAGGCGGCAAACACATCGGAGAACAGCGCCGCGCCCTCAATAAAGTCCTCCATCAGCGTCACTTCGTCGAGAAACACATAGCGGAAGCCCTGCTCCTCCAACGTCTTGAGATCGCGGTTCACATCAGCCAATGTGTCTCTTGCTGTGATTTGAATGAAAGCTGCTTTCGAAAGCTCTGCGTCGCTCATCTCCGCGAAAATCTGGCGGATCATAGTGGTTTTCCCCGTCCGGCGCAGGCCGTAGAGGATGAATACCTTGTCCTGCGGCTCGCCGTAGACAAAGTTGTGCAGCTGCTGGAAACACTCGCGCCTGCGATAGCCGCAAACAGATGCCGCAAAGGTGCGCAGCGCCTCGCCGGTGCGGACATTGGTGGTAAACGCGGAAGGGCTCGCAGATTTCGCCTTGGGCAGCTGCTTTTTCAGCGCCTTCAGCTCATGCTCCAGTTCCTTCCGCCTCTCGATCTGAGCACGGAAGTTTTCCAATTCGTCAGCAGAAATATACTTCTCCCGCCGCTTTTTGTTCTCCGTCCAACGGTGATAGAAATACACATTGCCGTTGATCGTCTTCTTTGTGACAAACCCTGCAGGCAGCTCCGCAATCTGTTGCTCCAGATCAGCAATTTTGGCTTGAAGCTCAAACAGCTCCATGGTGCACCTCCCCGGTGAAACTATTATGCATAGAATTATACCCCATTATGCCCGTGAAATCAAGGGTATAATGGGGGTATAATCGAAACCAATACAATCTAGCATTCATAATAGAATTGCTGAAAAGAAGCGTTATGTCTCAAAGAATGGTTTTACTTTCGATGACGTCTCCACATTTTTTACATCTGATTGTATTCCTCATTATTCTCGACATAATCATTTTCTCTTTAGTGCAGTCCTAATCTTCTCTCTTTCTCCGCTACCGTCAGTACGTAGCCGCAGCAGCGAGATGGCACACTTCTTCAGAATGGAGTTCTTCTTTATATCGCGTTCTGCCTGTTTGCTCCCGGCTTCATGGAAGCCAGTCCCGTCCCCTTCAATTGCTAGCACAGGTTGTTTATCCATTTGATTGAATAACAAAAAATCAACATGTGTCAACGGATTCCGGGCATATTTGTGTTCTTCCTCCGTCAACGGTCCATAGTCTTTCACCAGTGTTGCAAGAGAAACATGTACAGCGCAGCCGATAGTGGAAAATGCCTCTTCGGACAGCACCTCTTGAATCACAGAGTACATGAGATTCTCAGAATCGTACTCAGATACCCGCTTATGTTTTTGCAGATATACCTTGCGCTGCTCGGCATAGCCCTGGTAGAGCATATCGAACACGGAGTAGACTTGGCTCTGGATCACTTCAAAATTGTTATATTCGATGTATCGTGTCAAATCGCCGTAGTTGGTCTGGCCATTACGTGGGTCCTGCGATGTGACCACCGTCAGCGAATGGACCGCGCGGGAAACCGCCACATTCAGCATATGGGGATCATCCACAAAATCTGTGATGACATTGTCGACTGAGGTCAGAATGATCGCATCTTGTTCTCGCCCCTGAAACTTGTGGACGGTGTCCACCTCATAAGTATCTCCCAGCTGCTTGCGGATGGCTGTCACCTGATCCCGATATGGCGTGATAATACCGATGCTCTGGAAATTTTGCTGATGCAGCCGCGGAAGCACCTCCTGCTGGATGACATCGATCTGGCGCTGGTTGAGATGCCCACGGGCGTGATTACCGGCAATCGTCCGGTACATGGTCAACACATCCGGCTCATCATGGTCTTTTGTCATAACGATCAGCTGTCCGTGGTAGAACTTCTGATTGCAGAAATTGATGATCTTCGGGTGACAGCGGTAGTGTTCCCGCAGCAGCGTAACAGGTGCATCCTGCCATATTTCCAATGCAGAGGACAGCAAACTGTGGGTAGAAAAGCGATAACGCTCATCCAAGGAATGCTTTTGCCAAATGGCATCGCTGGTGCGAATGTCATCCTCCGTCAGCACATTGGGGAGCTGCTTCAAGTCCCCGACAATCACGATATTCCGCGCACAGGAAAATGCCAGCACCCCTGTGGCTAAATCGACCTGTGAGGCTTCATCCACGATCAAGTAATCGTAGATATGGCAGAATGCTCTTGCCGTCCATACGTTCAGGCGTAGCCGTCAAGCCCAGCAAAATACGAGGCTGGTAGTAGGCCAGGAGCTTCTGGTATGATCACTTACTACAACCACACCCACATGACCGCTGTACCCACCCGCCTCCTGCTGGATACAAACCTATCCGCAGAAGCCAAGCTCACCGGCGCACTCTTGTACACCTTCGAGGACGGCGGTCTGAGTGCTCAGGAACTTGCAGATGCTCTGACCCTTCCGCCCGAAAAAGTTGCTCCGGTTTTTGCTGAACTCACCGGCAATGGCTATCTGGAAATTCTGGAAGAAAACGGTGCCTTCGGGCTGCACCTGAAGGGGTAATTCTCATGCCGGACCGCGCACGGACCCATCCGCAAGGAAATCTGCCTGAACGAGCAGGAGTTAAATCTTGTACAGCACAAGATGCGCCAGTTGGGAACACACAACTTCGGCGCGTATGCCCGCAAGATGCTCATCGACGGCTACATCATCAAGGTGGACTACACCGAGCAAAAGAAGCTGGCTGCTGCCGTCAGCAGAGTCGCCACGAACATCAACCAGATTTGCCGCCGCATCAACAGCACCGGGCGCTGCTATGAATACGACGTTGCCGAGCTGAAAGCGCGGCAAGCCGAGATCTGGGAACTGCTGAAAGTGCGGCAGAGAGATGAGCTTTGACCACAACGGGATTTTCCATGTGTGGGTTTTCCGTCACCGGTTTTTCGGACGGTGGACAAGCTGACGCTCCGGAGCGTTCCGCAACCGGATTTCAGAACGACGGTTTTCGTGCCTCCCATCGGGGCTGAAATTCATCCTCTAACTAATAAGAAATAAACCAAGATACAAGAGAATCAATCTATCAATCAATCAACACAAAAATGGATGGATTGATGGATGGGATAGGAGGTCAGATGAGAACTTTTTGCAAGCTCACGGCGCAGAGCCCAGCGGCGTCCTATGTGCCGCTTCCAAGGTTCCTTCTCCAAGACGAAGCCCTGCGGGACATCAGCAACGACGCAAAGGTGCTCTACGCTCTCCTGCTGGACAGAGCCAGCATCTCCCGGCAGAACGGCTACGTCGAGCCGGACGGCACAATTCGGCTGTACTTCACCTTGGAGCAGGCGCAGACGAAGCTCCACCGCAGCCGCCAGAGCACCACGCGGATCTTCCGGGAGCTGGAATACAGCGGCTTGATCGTTCGACGCAAGCAGGGCTTGGGCAAGCCTGCGCTCATTACGCTGAACTACCCAGCGGATGCAAAGCTTATCGCAAAGGAGGGCGAAGATGCACAAGCTTGACCCCATCGAGCGGCTGCCGGATGGCACGCTCTTCCGCTTGACGCCAGGACAGCTCCGCAGCGTGCGCGGCCTTACAAGGCGCTGCTGTAACTTCTTGGATGGCGACTGCCTGCTGCTGGACGGCGCTTGCCCGCAATTTATCTCCCGCAGCCTGATCTGCCGGTGGTTCCGCCGCGCCGTGCTGCCCCAGCAGCCCAAGCTGGAACAGGCCATTCTCAGCCCGAAAAAACTCCGCCGCTGCGAAGTCTGCGGCACAGGCATTCTCGCCCGCTCTGGCAGGACAAAATACTGCCCCGCCTGCGCCAAAGAGGTTCACCGCCGACAGAAGGCGAAATCCGCCCGCAAACGGCGGTCTGGTGTAGACAATTTGGGGGCGAAAAGCCCTTGAATTGCAAGCCTCCGCGCACCGCCAAAGCCGCACGGCAATACGATTTCCCTCGCAGCCGCAAAATCGAATTCTATTTGTCTACATAGCAGCCGGAACACACGCATAGATTGAAGAAGAAAACGCTCTGGAAAGGAGGGCAGCCATGGAAGTATTTCTGATCTTCCCGAAATCAAAGCAGGCGCAGCAGGAGCTTGGGCAAGAGCTGGCGAAGTTCCAGTCCGAGCAGGCGCTGAAATCCATCCAGAAGCTGCCCTGCTCCACGGAGCAGAAGCTGGAACTGGTGGACGCAGCGGTGAAGCATCTGAAAGCGCAGCAATAATACATAGCAAACGAGCAGACCGGCATTCAACGCCGGTCTGCTCGTTTTACTGCACTGATCACGTCTGCTTGAAATACTTCTCCCATGTAGATTTGAAAATCTGCACGTTACCCTGTTCCCATCGCTTGAACTTTTGCAGCGGGACGCCAAGCTGCGCTGCATATGCCTTCTGCGTCAAGCCGAGCCGCTGGCGTATGGCTTTGATCTGCGCTCCCTGACCTCGCAGCAGAAACAGGTTATAGTCATCCAGCAAATCCTCCAGCGGCACTTCAAACAGCTCCGCCAGCTTCTCCATATGCTCCTTCGGATAAAAGTCCCGCCCTGCCTCTTCGTAATGGATGTAGGTACTGCGGTCGATGCCCGCATAGTCCGCCGCATCACGCTGACGAAGTCCTTTTTGATAGCGATGCCACCGCAGCTTGTCCGCAATTTCCGTGATCTCGGATGCGTCCGAAAACCGCAGATTGAACTTCTCGGCATCCAAAAACTTATGTGGAAGGACGACCGGAAACTTGAGAATTTGAAGCGGCGCAACTTTTAATGTACCTGCAACATTCGCAGCCAATACATAGCTGCGGACTTCCAGGCGGCAGAACATAGACCATTTTGCCCCAAAAGGTTCATGGTTTTCCACCTCAACCGCCGATTGTTCCGCTGCGATAGTATAGCATTTTCAATACAACGGGCGGCATAAGTTGCCAGGCGGACGCCCTTATCCGGTTTATAACTGGAAACGCCCTTGATCAGACCAATGGTCCCAATAGAAATCAAATCTTCCTGATCCCTGGTTTGCGTGTAATACTTTTTAATAATGTGCGCCACCAGGCGCAGATTATGTTCGATCAGGGTATTCCGCGCTTCCGGGTCTCCGGCGGCAAGGCGCTCCAGGCACTCCCTTTCCTCCGCCGCGCTGAGGGGCTTGGGAAAAGATCCTGTATTTCCGTTGAGCCGCAAAGTGAACAGCAAACTGTTCGCCAACAGCAATAGGGCTGCAGACACCATCAACAATTCCTCCTTGTATCAAATCAGCTTGATACATATCTATGTAGGGAACGGATGTCCTTATTTTGAAAAAAGGTTCCCCGGGCTATCTAACCCGGGGAACCCTTTTCTTTTAACGCTTCTCTTCTCTCAAACACTTTGCCGCCGCGCGGTTAAACAACGCTCTGCCGCTTCAGATAAACCATGTCTACCAGCTGCTGGCCGTCCTCAAAAATCGGATGGTCGTAGTGCTCCGTAAAAAAGTTGGGCACGCGGTGGGACTCGATGAAGCCGCAACTTTGATAAAACCCAAGGGTAGAGGGCACATCCCCCGTTCCCACCAGCCAGGTTTTGCAATCCGGATACTGCTCCATCAAAAAGTGGATCATACGCCGGCCATAGCCCCTGCGCTGGCAGTCTGGCCGCACCGCAATATTTTTCAATTCATAAACGCCCGGGGCCTCCTTTGTCACCACGCACTCGGCAATGACGCTTTCCCCCGCCCGCAAAACAAACAGTTCGCCCCGCTCAAGATAGCGGTCAACCATGCTTTCTTGTTCATCGGCCAGCAAAAGCAAATCGAGATATACCTTTTTTCCCTTTGTAACTTTGCTGATTTCCATCCGCAGCCGCCTCCATCTCCGCCGTCCGGTTTCGGTCTATTGCTTTGATTTTACCATATTCTCACCGCCATGAAAACACCCCGCTTGCAAAGAACCGCCAGACTTTACAGAGAAATGGCCAACTGATATAATAAAGAATTAGAAAATGAGGTGCTGTCCATGTATGACGAATTGACCCAAGTCGATATCGACAAAATGAAAGAAGAGATCACCTACCGCAAAACGGTGCTCCGGCCCAAGCTGATCGAAGACGTGCAGATCGCCCGGGGATTTGGCGATTTGAGCGAGAATTTTGAGTATAAATGCGCCAAGCGCGACAAGGGGCGCAACGACAGCCGCATCCGCTATTTGGAGCGCATGGTAGCCACCGCAAAAGTGATCGAAGCCACTCCCCAAAACGAGCAGGCCATCGGCCTGTTCAGCCGGGTGACCATGTGGAACGAAAAGCTGCAGAAAGAGCAAACCATCCAGCTGGTCACCACCCTGCGGCAGAACGCCCTGAAGGGGCTTGTCAGCAAGGAATCCCCTGTGGGCAAAGCCCTGTGGGGCCATAAGCCAGGGGATCGGGTTGACGTCATTGTCAGCCCCGAGATGAAGTACACCGTGGAGATCCGCACCGTGGAGCAGGGTGAAGACGACGCATCCCTGGACATCAGCGCCTATTAAGGAGGGCCCGCCATGGCATGCTATCTCCATTCCTTTACCCTGGCCAGCCAGGAAGCAGAGGAAGAATTCTGGAGCGATCGCAGAAACCTGAAAGCCAAGCGCACCTGCTATACCACCCATTATCCCTTCGGCATTTTTCGCCGCAGGAACCCCGGCTGCTTCACGTTCGCTCCCATTACGATTTTCTATGGCGGCAACGGCAGCGGAAAATCCACCCTTCTGAACATCATGGCCGAAGCCCTGGCCCTGCAGCGGGGCGCAGTCTATAACCGCACCGACTTTTTTGGCGACTATATCTCCCTTTGCCAATGGGAGGCCGACCGGCTCCCGCCCCACAGCCACATTCTCACCAGCGACGATGTGTTCGACCACCTGCTCGGCATCCGGGAACTGAACGAAGGCATTCACGCTAAGCGCGCAGAACTGTTTCAGGAATATACCCAGGCCAAATACTCCTCCATGCAGATGCACTCCCTGGCCGATTATGAGGCCCTTTCCAAGGTCGTGGACGCCCAGCGTAAAAGCACTTCCAAATATGTGAAAGGCCGCCTGATGGAAAATATGCCGGAACAATCCAACGGAGAAAGCG
Organism: uncultured Clostridia bacterium; assembly: GCA_937915065.1. Taxonomy (GTDB): domain Bacteria; phylum Bacillota; class Clostridia; order Oscillospirales; family Oscillospiraceae; genus Pseudoscillospira. The sequence continues at coordinate 10,905 of CALDMR010000182.1, read as the reverse complement.
CGCTGGCCTTTTTCGCCGACGCCATCGAAGAAAACGCCCTGTATCTCCTGGACGAACCGGAAAACAGCCTGTGCGCCCAGCGGCAGCTGGAGCTGAAGCAGTTTCTGGAAGATTCCGCCCGTTTTTACGGCTGCCAGCTGGTGATCGCCACCCACTCCCCCTTCCTGCTCTCCCTTGCCGGCGCCAAAATCTACGATTTGGATGAAAGTCCCGCCGCCGTGAAACACTGGACGGAACTGCCCAATGTACGCACATATTTCAACTTTTTTCGCCAGCACGCCGGCGAATTTGACCTGCCGTAACCATTTCCCGGCGCCGAGCGCCGGCCAAGGAGTTTTTGACCTATGAGCCGAACCTTTACCCCCTGCCAAAATGCAGAGCGAAGCATTCAAAAAAAATACCGCCGGGAGCTGTGGGGCCCCTTTGTGGCCGCCTGCAAGCGCTATGAGCTGATCCAGTCCGGAGACCGGATCGCCGTTTGCATTTCCGGCGGAAAAGACTCGATGCTGCTGGCCAAACTGATGCAGATGCTCCAGCGCATCAGCGATGTGCCCTTTGAACTGGAATTCCTGGTCATGGACCCGGGCTACGCCCCCGCCAATCGGGCCCGCATCATCGAAAACGCCGCCCAGCTGGAAATCCCCATTCAGATACGCGACAGCAAAATCTTTGAAGTATCCGAACGCATGGACCGGCGCAAGCCCTGCTATCTGTGCGCCAAGATGCGCCGGGGCTACCTGTACCACCACGCTCAAGAGCTGGGCTGCAATAAAATCGCCCTGGGCCACCACTTTTCCGATGTGATCGAAACCACCCTGATGGGCATGCTCTACGGCGGCCAGATCCAGGCCATGCGCCCAAAGCTCCACAGCAACAACTTCCCCGGCATGGAACTGATCCGCCCCCTGTTCTGCGTTCACGAAGACGATATCATCGCCTGGAAGCGCTATAACCATCTGGAGTTTTTGCAGTGTGCCTGCTCCTTCACCGAGCACTGCGCCACCGGAGAAGGCGATTCCAAGCGCCAGGAACTGAAGGAACTGATCCGCACCTTGAAGGCAGATTGCCCCCAGCTGGAAAAAAATATGTTCAACGCCATCCACGATGTGAATGTGGACACGCTTCTGGGGTTCAGCTATCACGGCGCCGAAAAGGATTTTTTAACCATGTTTGCCGAAGAGGAGGAAAAGCTGGCCCGCCTGCGGGGCGATGTCCAGTCCCCCGCGCCGCCGGATCTTTGAACAGCCGCCGCCCCCGGAGCGGCGGCTGTTCCTCTTCCACGAATTTATCGTAATTCAATAAATTATTATTGACTTCTAACTATTCCTGTGCTATATTCAAACCAAGCTGGCAAATAGTTTCCGCCGGCAAAATCCCTCGGAAAGAAGGCATACTCCCATGGATCAAAAAGCGCTGTCCCTGGCTTTGAAAGTCGTACTGGTCGGCTTTGCCATTGCGGGCGCCATTGTTTATGTCTGGCTGCTGCCCATGCTGGGCGGCTCTTTTTTGCGGGCCTATCCCGACTTTGCCCATTGCTACTGGCCCTGGCTCATTTTCCTGTGGATCACCGCCCTCCCCTGTTATATCGCCCTGTTCTTCGGCTGGAGCATTGCCACAGAAATTGGGCGGGACAATTCCTTTTCCATCAAAAATTCCATTTCGCTGCGCAATGTGGCCATTTTGGCGGCGGCAGACGCCGTATTCTTCTTCCTGGGCAATATCCTTTACCTGCTGCTGAACATCAGCCACCCCTTTGTTTTTCTGCTCTCCTGCTTTCTGGTGTTCGGCGGCGTGGCCATCGCTGTGGCGGCCGCCTGTCTGTCGCACTTGATTTATAAGGCCGCCAAGCTGCGCCAGGAAAACGATCTGACCATTTAAGGGGGGCGCTGCCTGTGATCGTAATCAACATCGACGTCATGCTGGCCCGGCGCAAAATGAGCGTAACCGAATTGTCCGAGCGGGTCGGCATCACCATTGCCAATATTTCCATTTTGAAAAACGGCCGGGCCAAGGCCATTAAAATCGAAACCCTGGACAAGATCTGCCGGGCCCTGGACTGCCAGCCCGGAGATATTCTGGAGTGGCGGGAGGATTGTCCGGACTGACCTCCGGTCTGCCGCCATCATCCCCTGCTAAAAAGCCTGGTGGGCCGGCGCATAACGCGCCGGCCTACCAGGCTTTTATTCCGCCTTTTATTTGGCATGGATCTCTATTTTTTCAGGTTTCAGCTTGGAATAGCGGATCTCCTGACTTTGGTAAAGGCCATAATAGCCCGAAAGCATATAGCTGACGCCGCAGGCGATGGCAAAATAGCTCAGTTCCCCTGCGCCAAACAGTTCCACGCTGAGAATGATCGAAGCCACGGGACAATTCACCGCGCCGCAGAACACCGCCACAATGCCGATCGCTGCGCTGAAGCTGGGCGGAATCCCCAGCAGGCTGCCCATGAAGCAGCCGAAGGTGGCCCCGATAAAGAACGACGGAATGATTTCGCCACCCTTGAAGCCGCAGCCGATGGTCACGGCGGTGAACACAATTTTCAAAACCCAGTCCCAGGGTTCCGCTGCGCCCCCCATGGCGGTAAAGATGGCCTCCATCCCGGCGCCGTTGTACCCGGTTCCGAACAGCAGCGTGAGCGCGATCAGCACGCCGCTGCCCACCAGTACCCGCCCATAGGGATTGGGCAGCTTTTTTTGCAGCCGCCGCTCCGTTTTATGCATCGACACGCAGAAAGCAATGCTGACCAACGCGCACAGCACCGACAGGGCTGTGATTTGCAGCACGCCCACCAGCGAAAGATCAAAGCTCTCCAGAATGGCAAAGCGGGTGGGCGGCAGATGAAAAAGCAGCGACACACCGTATCCCGTCAGCGATGCCGCCAGGCAGGGAATGAACGCCATGTAATAAAACACGCCCACCGTCAGCACTTCCAGGGCAAAGACTGCCGCAGTCAGCGGCGTGCCGAACAGCGCGGCAAACACCGCGCTCATGCCGCACATGGTAGCCACGCGGATATTGCGGTCGTCCTGCCGGAACAGCCGCCCCACCTGGTATCCGATGCTCCCGCCGATCTGCAGGGCCGCGCCTTCGCGCCCCGCGCTTCCGCCCACAATGTGGGTGATCACCGTGGCCAGAAAAATCACCGGCGTGAGCATCAGCGGTACCTTTTCACCAAAATGAATGGAGTGGATTATATCATTGGTACCCTTACCCACCATCCGCGTTGCCCGGTATAGAAACACGATCAGCACGCCGCCCAGGGGCATCAGCCAAAGCAGCCAGCCATATTCCCCCCGCAGCGCCGTGGCCATGTTGACGCTGAGATGAAACAGCGCGCCCACCAGGCCGCCCACAGCGCCGATGCAAACGGCAATGACCATCCATTTGATAAAAACCTTGCCGTAATTCGATGCGCTTTTTCCCTTCCGCCGACACAGCGCCGCAAAAGAATCCCACCATGCTCCCACGCTGACGCCTCCTTCCCGATTTCGCGCAGTCTGTATCTTATGATTTTTGATAGGTGCGCACTATAAACGCCGCCGCCACATCCAGTTCCTCCAGCGCATCCAGCCGGGCGGCGTCCGCCGGGCTGGTTTTATGGGCATAGGGCGTCATGCGGAACAAATCCACGATCTCCCCGTGACTTTCCAGATGGAGGGGATAGGCCACCTTTTCTTCCGAAAGAACGGCCAGCCCCTCCTGCTGCGGCACTGCCGCGTCATTGCGGTAGGGCCGCTCGTACACGGCCTGTTTCAACTCCCACAGGTGCTCCTCGTCCGGCGAAACATGCAGCAGCACGCCGCCGGGTTTCAGGATCCGGCAGTACTCTGCCCCGGCAAAGGGGGCAAATACATTCAGCACCACCTCGCAGGAAGCATCGGCCACCGGGATGCGGTAAGCGCTGGCTACCGCCAGCGACAGGCGGGATCCCCGCTTTCCGCCGAAGCGCAGCGCATCCTTGGAAATATCCACCCCCACAATGGAGGGCTGTTTGCCCGCCGCCAACAGCGCCTGTTCCACGGCAGCAGTATAATAACACTCGCCGCAGCCCGCATCCACCAGGTGCACAACTTCTCCCGGAGCATAGCGCAGCACCGCCTGGCACAAAGCCTGCTGCAGCGGCTCATAGCGCCCCGTATCCAAAAAGGCCCGGCGGGCCCGCACCATTTCCTTATCGTCTCCGTGCTGGGCGCCGCTCTGCCGGGAGATCAGCAAATTCACATAGCCGCCCTTCCCCCGGTCAAAGCTGTGCCCCCCCGGGCATATGTATGTTTTTTCCGTTCCGGCCAAAATCCGGCCGCAAACGGGACAAAGCAATTCCGGCATCGCGCGTCCCTCACACCCGGTAGAATTCCCGCAGGACAGACCCCTCCGGAATATCAAAGCGGCTGATCTTGGACAGGGGGATCACCTTCAGTTCTTTCATATTCTGCAGCTCCCTGCGATGGATAAACAGTTCATATCCCAGCAGCGTATCGATGCGCCAAACGCCCACATTTTTCAAAAACGGCACAATATACAGCCGCTCTCCCCGGTCAACGCTCTTGGCCTTAGCCAGCGTTTCTTCCTCGGTGCTGCCCCGCTGATCGCGGTCGCGGTAAATCCGGCGGCACAGGCGGATAAACTGGTTATCCAGCAGTTCGCCATCCTTTTCATCCACCACCACATCCGCCGGGGAGACATACACGCGCAGACAGTTTTCCGGGTCTTCCGGAAAGCGTATGATCGGGTTCAGGGCATGCAGCCCCTCCATAATCACCACATCCCCCGGCTGAAGCGTAAAGCGCGCGCCGCTGTCCAGGCTGCGGCGGGTAATAAAGTTATAGCAGGGGATGCTGACTTCCCGGCCGGCAAACAAATCGTCCAGATCCTGATTGAGCCGGGGAATATCCAGGCATTCCGGCGATTCATAATCAGGATTACCCTCTTCATCCACAGGCATAACATACCGGTCTCCGGACATATACCAGTCGTCCATAGACAGGCAGTACACATACCGGTCCACCCCCTTGAGGCGCTGCATCAAACATTTGCGCAGGTTGTGGGCCGTTGTAGTCTTTCCGCTGCCGGAGGGGCCGGCCAAAAGCACCATTTTCACGTTATTCTCAAGGATCTCCCGGGCCAGCGCATCGATTTGACGCATATACCGGCCTTCTTCCTCTTCCACAAATCTATCTTTTCCCAGAATGGTCAGCCGCTGCACGATGGTAAATAAATTTTGAGAATTGACCAGATTCATATCGTTTCTCCTTTTTAGGTTTTGTCTGTACTCTATAAAACAGATGTAATTATAAAATTATATCATATGATCCTCCGGAAAGAAACTCTTTTCGCCCTTTCCGATTTCTTCACGCAAAATGTAAAAAACTCTTGACATTTTTCTGCGTCCGTGTATACTGAAATTGTCAAAAGTTTTTTACATTTTAGAAGGAGGTTTTTTTATGGAAGGTACATTTTCAATCGGTGCTGTTCTTTTTCTGATTCTGATCCTGGCGATCTGCATCCTGGATGTTGCCATGTTCATTTCGCTGGTCAAGCCGGGAGACGAACGAAAAATGATCATTCTATGGAAAACATGCACCTACACCTTCGCTGTGGTGGTTGGCTGGCTGTTCCTGAAAGTCATCGAAAACTTCGTCCGCGGCTATCAGGCCGTCAACCCCTTCACCATGCTCAGCGTCATCTCTATCCTGTATTTCATAACGCTTTTGTATCAAAAGCAAAAGCACGGTGGCTGATATGAAAAATACCATCCGCGAGAAAAGAAAGCAGCAGGGGCTTTCCCAGGAAGAACTGGCCAAGCGCTGCGGCGTATCGCGCCAGACCATCAACGCCATCGAAAACAACAAATATGATCCCACCCTGGCCCTGGCCTTTGCCCTGGCCAACGAACTGGGTACCACCGTGGACGAACTGTTTACTCCCTGACCTTTTAGAATACAGGCGGGCCGCTCCCCCAAAGGAGCGGCCCGCCGATCTTTTTTTACTTTTCCGCATATAAAGCCCGCATGGCTTTATAGGTCATATAGCAGTCCAGTTTGGACACGGTTTCAAAGGGCGCATGCATGGCCAGCACCGGCACGCCCGCATCCAGGGTGTCGATATTGCGGTTGGCCATATACTGGGCGATGGTGCCGCCCCCGCCGTAATCCACCTTGCCCAGTTCCGCCATCTGCCAGAGGACGCCGCCGTCATCCAGCATGCGGCGCACCCGGGCCACCACTTCGGCCGACGCATCGGACGCTTCGCTCTTGCCCCGGGCTCCGGTATATTTGCACAGGCCCACGCCATAATTCACCCGGGCACTGTTGCGCTTTTCATAGGCCTCGGAGAAGTTCGGGTCGTAGGCCGCCGTCACATCGGCGCTCAGACAGAAGGAGTTTTCATAGCAGGTATTTCTGTCCCCGCCGCAGGAAGCGCACAAATCTGCCATAAAGGTATCAAAGGCCGCGCTCTGCATACCGGACACACCCACAGAGCCGATCTCCTCCTTGTCCACCAGCAGGCATACAGCGGTTTTTTCCGGCTGTTCCACCTCCAGCATGGCCCGCAGCGCCGCATAGGCACACACGCGGTCATCCTGGCCGTAAGCGCCGATCATGCTGCGATCCAGGCCGATGTCCACGGCACGGTAGGCCGGCACCGCGCACAGTTCCGCAGAAATCAAATCCTCCTCGCAGATGCCGTATTTTTCGTGCAGGATCGTCAGCACCCGCAGCTTCACGGCATCCTTTTCCACGTCCTCCAGGGGCTGGCTGCCCACCAGAATATTCAGCGTTTCTGCGGGGATCGCCTCGCCCAAAGGCTTTTTGCTCTGCTCCACGCCCAGGTGGGGCAGCAGATCCTCGATCACCAGGCGGGGATCTTCCGGATCGCAGCCAATGCGCACCTCCACCGTTTCACCGCTCTTCAGCGCCCCCACGCCGTGCAGTTCCAGGGGCACGGCCACCCACTGATACTTGCGGATACCGCCGTAATAGTGGGTTTTCAGATAGGCCAATTCACTGTCTTCATACAGGGGCGTGGGCTTCAGATCCAGCCTGGGGGAATCGATATGGGCGCCGGCGATCTGCACGCCCTTTTCCAGGCTTTCGCTGCCGATCACCGCCAGAAACGCCGCCTTGCCGCGGTTCACCCGGTAAATCTTATCGCCGGCTTTCAGCCGCTCGCCCCGCACATAGGGGCGGAATCCCGCCCGCTCTGCCTGGGCCACGGCCTCCGCCACGCATTCGCGCTCGGTTTTTCCGGCGTCCAAAAACCGCTTGTACTCTTTGCAGTAGGCTTCGCACGCCTCCGCTTCCGCCCCGCTGATGCGCAGGCAGCCGTTTTCCGGCGCATACAGCAGCGCCTCTGCCTCATGCTTTCTCTTTTCCATGGTTTTCTTTCTCCTTTTCACAGATCCTCAGCAAATCCTGGAAAAACACTTGGGCCGCCTCTTCAAACAGGGCCGGACTTTCGTATCTGTTTTCCAGGACCGCATCACAGTGTTCCAGATAAAAATCATTGCTCTGCTGGGCATCGATGCGCTTTTGGGCATATTCTTCGCTGATATGATCCCGCGCCATAATGCGCCGCAGGCGCAGCTTTTCCGGCGCCACCACGCCCACCATGCAGTCGCAGGCGAAAAAGCCCGCCTGGCGGGCCTGGATCATATTGATCCCATCCACTGCCGCGCAGCGCGCTCCGGCTGCCCGCTGTCCGGCAATGCGCAGCTCCATCTCCTCGCCCAGATGGCGGTATATGATGCCGTTGAGCTTTTGCAGTTCCCCGGGGTGGGTAAACACCCGGTTGCCCAGCTGCTGCCGATCCAGCCTGCCGGCGGGATCGAACACTTCCCGGCCAAAGGCATCGCCGATGGCGGTGTGCAGCGCCGTGCCCGGCCGGAGCATCTCATAATATAATGCGTCGCAATCGATCAGATATGCGCCCAACCCTTCCAGCACCCGCAAAGCGCTGGTCTTTCCGGCCCCGGTGCCGCCGGTAATCCCGAATACAATCATTTTCAGAACCCCTCTCCGCCGGCATCGATCACATGAAATCCCGCCGCTTTCTGAAGCCGGTTGGCCACAGCCAGTCCCAGGCCCGTACTGTCTGGACACTGGGCCCAGATCTCCGCCGCTTCCGTGCTGTCAAAGGCCCGCAGCGCATCAAAAACATGCCGGGCCTGGGCGTCCCTATCAAACACACTGCCCAGTTTTTCAATGGTATAGCCCGCAAACAGCGGCGCAAATTCATCGAAACAGATCACGCCGCCGCCGGGCCGGATATGCTCCAGGATATAGTCTGCCGCCCGTTCTGCGTCGCCGGTCACCACGGTGACCGGCGCTTTGGGCGCATAGTGGCGGTATTTCATACCCGGCGCCTTGGGCTGCTCCCCGGGGGCCAGCAGCTGTGTCACGGCTTTATCCACCTCGATTTTGCCGCACACTTCCTCCAGCGCCTCCAACGGCAGCCCGCCGGGCCGCAGCAGGCGGGGCCGCTCTCCCGTCAGATCCACAATGGTGGATTCCACCCCCACGCAACACGGGCCGCCGTCCACAATGGCATCGATCCTGCCGTCCATATCCTCAGCCACATCCGCTGCCGTCGTGCAGCTGGGGCGGCCGGAGGTATTGGCGCTGGGGGCCGCAATCGGCACATCTGCCGCCGCAATGATGGCCAAAGTCACAGGATGGCGCGGGCAGCGCATGCCGACGGTATCCAATCCCCCCGTGGTCACATCCGGCACCAGGGCCTTGCGCTTCAGGATCATCGTCAGCGGCCCCGGCCAAAACCGCTCCGCCAAACGGCGGGCCAGCTCCGGCACCTCTTCGCAGTAACGATCCAGCCAGCCCGCCTCCGGAATATGCAAAATCAGCGGATTGTCTTGGGGGCGGCCCTTCGCCTCGAAAATGCGCTCCACCGCCGCAGCGTCCAAGCCATTGGCGCCCAAGCCGTACACCGTTTCCGTGGGCAGACCCACCAGGCCGCCGGAGCGGAGGATCTGGGCCGCCTGTGCGATCTCCCGCTGTGTCAAATACTGTGTTTTCACACTGTTCCCTTCTTTGTTTGAGATTCGCCGGAGGGCGTCATATCTGGGCCGCAGCTCCATTTTTCAGAGCTTCTGCCCGGTCTGCCGTCACCAGCGCGTCGATGATTTCATCCAGAGCGCCGTCCATGACGGCGTCGATCTGATAGAGTGTCAATCCAATGCGGTGATCCGTCACCCGCCCTTGGGGGAAATTATAGGTGCGGATGCGCTCGCTGCGGTCGCCGCTGCCCACTTGGCTGCGGCGCTGGGCAGCGATCTCACCGTGCTGCTTTTGCTCCTCCAGATCCAGCAGCCGGGAAGCCAGGATCTTCATGGCCCGATCCTTGTTTTTATACTGGCTGCGCTCATCCTGGCACTCCACCACCAGCCCCGTGGGCAGGTGGGTGATGCGGATGGCAGATTCCGTTTTATTCACATGCTGACCGCCGGCGCCGGAAGAGCGGAAGGTATCGATCTGCAGATCCTTGGCATCCAGATTCACATCCACCGCCTCCGCCTCCGGCAGCACCGCCACCGTGGCAGCCGACGTCTGGATCCGGCCGGAGGACTCCGTTACCGGCACCCGCTGAACCCGGTGAACGCCGCTTTCAAATTTCAAACGGGAATAGGCCCCTTCCCCTTCGATCATCAGCACGGCTTCCTTCACGCCGCCCAGCTCCGTTTCATTGCAGCCGATCACTTCCACCCGCCAGCCTTTGCTTTCGGCATACATGGTGTACATCCGCAAAAGTGAATGGGCAAACAGCGCCGCTTCTTCCCCGCCGGTGCCGGAGCGCAGCTCCAGTATCACATTTTTCCCATCGTTGGGGTCCTTGGGCAGCAGGAGCACCTTGAGTTCTTCCTCCAGCCGGGCAATGTCCTCCTTGGCCAGGGCGATCTCCTGCTGAGCACTGTCCTTAAAATCCGGATCGCCCGCCAGTTCCAGCGCCGCCGCCAGATCCTCCCGCCGCACCATCAGGCGCCGCCAGGCTTCCACCACCGGCGCAAGCTCCTTTTGCTCCCGGCTGAGCGTTCGGTATTTTTCCATGTCGCTGTACACAGCGCCATCCATAAGCTGGGCCTCGATCGCCTCAAAACGCCGCTCCAGCTGCCTGAGCTTTTCCTCCATGCCGCTCCCTCCTGTCAGCGCCCTTTCCGGCACATGTTACTCTGCCGCGCCGGCATCATCAAACAGGCGGACAAAATCATACAGTTTCTGGTGGTAATCCTCAGCCTTGGGCTGCAGGGAAAGGGCAAAGGTGTGGGGCTGGGACAAATAGCGATCCATCTGCGTGTAAACCTGCTCATAGGGGGAATCGCCCATATGCGTAATGACATAGGACACCTGCGGACACAGCTGCGCGCCGCTCTTCATCAGAAAGCTCCGCATAATGCTGCTGCACCGCCCCGCCCACACGGGGGTTCCCAGAATAATATGCTCATAGGCCTCCAGATCCCCCTCTGTTTCGACGGGCTGCAGCTCCTCCGGTAATTTTTTCATAGCGTCGAGCCCGGAAGCCAAAAAGCCCAAAATACCTTTGCGCGCCTTGCCGTCGGTGATCTCCACCAATTCTGCATCCAGCAGATCGGCGATCTTTTTCATCGCCTCGCCAGTATTACCGGTGCGGGAATAGTACAGACATAGGATTTTCTTCATGGGATTCCCTCCTGTTACAGAATATAAAATGCCGCAACGGCAAATGCCTCACGGATATAATAGTTTGCATCCAAAAGCCAATAGCTTCGGGGCATATGGGCGGCCACGGGCACCATGCCCGGCGTTTCCCAATAAAGAGAGGCGCGGTACAGATGGTAGTTCGCCGTGACCACGGCGATGTTTGCCGTGGTATCAATGCCATGCCCGCGGAGCAGCTCCCTGGCATAGTACATGTTTT
>CALDMR010000181.1 GCA_937915065.1 uncultured Clostridia bacterium | reverse complement strand
TGCCGGTACCTGCGTGATCAAACTTTAAGGAGGAAAAGGAATGGCATTTCAGTATGAAACGGTGAAACTGGAAAAAGGCATGTATGGCGAGGGCGGCAAGCGCTTTTCCCAGGTGCTGGAGGAAAACGATCCCAGCGAACAGTACCGCGGCACGGCCCTGGATGGGCTGGACGCTTATCAGCGCCAGCTGAAGCGCTTTGACATCAAGGTTAAGGGCGCATTCAGCGACCCGGTGGAAAAGTTTTTCCACACCACCGATTCGGCGGTACTATTTCCTGAATTTGTGGCGCGGGCTGTGCGCCAGGGCATGGAGGAGGAAAACATCCTGCCACATATCACCGCCACGGTGACGGATTTTGACGGCATGGACTACCGCTCCATTGCGTCGGTGCCCACGGAGGAGGACAAGAGCCTGCGCGTGGTGGCGGAGGGCGCGGCCCTGCCGGAAACTGCGGTGAAGGTGCAGACCAACCTGGTGAAGCTGCACAAGCGCGGGCGCATTCTGGTGGCTTCGTATGAGGCGATCCGGTTCCAGCGGCTGGATCTGTTTGCGGTGACACTGCGCCAGATCGGCGCCCACATTGCACGAATGCATTTGCAGGACGCCATTGACGTGATCACCCAGGGCGACGGCAACAACAATCCCGCCAAGACCTTCCGCATCGGCACCAAGCCCATCGGCGGCACGGCGGGCACCATGAGTTATGACGCACTGCTGGATTTCTGGGCCCAGTTTGATCCCTATGAAATGAACACCATGCTGGTCAGCAGCGATGTGATGCTGGGGCTGCTGAAGCTGCCGGAATTTCAAAATCCGCTGACGGGGCTGAATTTTCAGGGCACCGGTTCGCTGACCACGCCCCTGGGCGCCACGCTGCTGCGCACATCTGCCCTGGCTCCCGGCACCATGATCGGCCTGGACAAGCACTATGCCCTGGAGATGATCCGCGGCAGCGAGGTGCAGGTGGAGTATGACAAGCTGATCGACCGCCAGCTGCAGCGGGCGGCCATCACCAGCATTTCCGGCTTTGCCAAGCTGTATGAGGATGCTTCCAGGGTGCTGACACTGAAATAAGAGAAAGGAGGGGGCGGCATGGAGGAAGAAATCCTGACCATGGCAAAAGTGATCGCAAAGCCCGGAGCAGAGGAGGAATCCTATTTGCAGACGCTGTGCGCTGCGGAGGAAGCGCAGCTGCGCCGAAAATTGAAAGCGCCCCTGGAGGATCAGGGCCGCAGCGCCTTTGTCTGCGCGGCGGCTGCCCTGGCCGCGGCAGATTACTACGCCGGAAAAGGCGCCGGAGGCGCGGCTTCCTGGCGGGCGGGGGATGTTTCCGTGCAGGAGCAGGACGGCGGGAAGTACGGCGCTGTGGCGAAAAACCTGCGCCTGGCGGCGGCAGCGCTGATGGAGGGCCTTTTGATGGACGATGGCTTTGCTTTTCTGGGGGTGCGCGGTTGATGACGGAAACCTTTGACACCATTTTACGGACGCGGGGCAAAGAGGTATCCCTGCGGCCGGAGACGGATCGGGCAGAGGTGCGGGCCTTCGTGCAGATGCTTTGCTCCCAGCAGACCAGCGCACCGGAAACGCCCACGGCGCTGGGGACGGCGGATCTGCGGCGCTGGCTGTACATCGGGCCGAAGGAGCAGGCGCTGCAGGCAGGCGATACGGTGCGCTTTGACGGCGCGGATTATGTGGCGCAGAATGCGGCGGCCGTTTATGTGGGCGGAGAAAAGTCCCATTGGTGGGCAATCCTGCGCCCGGCCAGGGAGGCGCTTTCATGAAGGGATGCAAACAGGTGTGCAGCCTTTTGGCGCAGAAACTGAGGGCGGCGGGACTGCCTGTGGTGACGGCATGGGTACGGACGAAGATCCCGCAGCTGACAACAGCCGCTGCGGTGCTGGGGGTGCAGGAGACCCAAAGCGGCGATGCGGCGCTGTGGCAGTATCTGGGAGAACAGTGGGATGCGGCGCAGGGATGCCCGGTGGAACGGTACGGGAAGAAACTGCAGCTGACGCTGTATGTGGATCTTTATGCGCCCAGAGGCGCGGCAGAGACCATTGAGCAGGCGTGGGAGACCCTGGAGACGGCGCTTTTGGAGCCGCTGGCAGAGGGGCTGCGGATCGAAACAGTGCAGCGCGGCGAAACGGCGGCGGACAACGCCAGCGGATATTTGAAATGCCGCTGTACGGCCCGGTGCACCGCCTGCTTTACGGCAGTGCGCGCCGAAGAGGGCGCGGCGCTGACAGATTTTACATTGAAAGGAGTGCTGCAATGAACAGCACAGTGATGCATGAACGCCCCGGAGTGTACTCTTCTTATGACGCCTCCACGGCCATCAGCGGCGGCGGGGCGAAAAAAGTGGTGGGCGTGGCGGCAAAAGCTGCCAAGGGAGAGCCCGGGCAGGTGGTTTGGCTGACCAGCTATGCCGCGGGTGTGGCAGCCTTTGGCGAAGACAGCGGCGGCGCGTCCATGGCGGCGCTGCTGCGGCTGCTGTATCTCAACGGTGCTGCTTCGGTGGCGGCGGTGGCCGTGGGCGGTACAGGCACCAAGGAGGAATATACCGCTGCCTTTGGGCTGCTGGCAGAGGCAGAGAACATCGGCGTGATGCTCTGCGACAGCGAAGAACTGACCGTGCAGCAGGCGCTGCGCGACAGCGTGGCGGCTGCTTCCGGGGCGCGCCGGGAACGCATTGCCGTGGCGGGCAGTTCCGGCGAGACGGTGAGCGAACTGGTGGAGCGGGCCAAAGGGCTGAACAGTGAGCGGCTGGTGCTGGTGGGCGGAGAAGGCCTGGACAGCGGCGGGCGCAGCCTGGGCGGCCCGGTCACAGCGGCGGCGGTGGCCGGTGCGATTGCCGCCGGGGCAGATCCGGCTGTTCCCCTGAACGGCGCGGAGCTGCGGGGAATGTATGGCTTGGAGAAAGCTTACAGCGACGATGAGATCGATTTGCTGGTGCGCGGCGGCGTGACACCACTGGAGAGCACCGCGGGCATCGTCAGCGTGGTGCGCGGAATTACCAGCCGCACCACCACCGGTGATGCGGCGGACACTACCTGGCGGGAACTGACCACGATCCTGATCGTGGACGATGTGATCCCCCAGATCCGCAGCGCCCTGCGCCGCAAGTTTACCCGGGCCAAAAATACGGCCCAGACCCGCAGCGCGATCCGTTCCCAGGTGATTGTGGAATTGGAAAACAAACGCAGGGCAGAAATCATTGACAGTTTTGGCGAAGTACAGGTTCGCCCGGCGGAGGAGGACGCCACGGTATGCGAAGTGGAGTTTTCTTTCGCGGTGGCCCACGGGCTGAATCAGATCTATCTGACGGCCCATATCACAGTGTAAGGAGGGTGAGAGCATATGGAAATTTCCGGATTTCCCACCAGCAGCGATATCTATCTGGAGGCAGAGGGGAAAAAGATCGCGGTGGTACAGAGTTATACGGCCAAGGCCAGTAAAACCAGCCAGACCATCGAGGCCTTCGGCGAGAGCGAACCGGTGGCCATTCTTCCCGGACAGCACACATATACGCTGACGCTCCGGCGCCTGTATGCGACGGATGAAGCCATCAGCGACGGCATTAACTTTTACGATCTGGAAGATTTTTCCCTGGTGATCTGCAAGCCGGATCGCAAAGTGATTTACAGCGGCTGCCAATGGAGCGGCATTGCCGAGGAGGGGCAGCTGGGGACGATGGTGGCCGAAACCGTTACGGTGTTGGCGGCGAAACGGATGGAGGTCACAGCCTGATGAACGATGCGCTGTACCGGCTGCTGAACCGGGAGCGGAGCAGAGAGGTGACCATACGGGGGCAGGCACTGCGCCTGACACTGCTGACGGCTCAGGAACTGCTGGAGATCCGCTTTGCCGGGGACAAGGAAGAAGATGATTTTTCCAAGGCCCTGTATACCGGCGCTGCACTGGTGGCAAAAAGCCTGCGGCAGGATGGAGTGCCGGTTTTCGAGAGTGCAGAAGATGTTTTAACGGCTCTGTCCGCTGAGGAAATCAATGGGGCGGTAGCGGCTTATCATAGCTGGAGCAGGGAGATCGATCCCGGCTTTGACAGCGGAGAAGAGACGATCGCCGCGCTAAAAAAAGGCTGAAGCACGCGCCGGAAGAACGGCTGCGGTGGCGTGTGCTGAAGGCGTTTCATGTGTTGCCCGGCGAAGAGCGGGCCCGGAGGATGACGCAGCGGGAATACCTGTACTGCATCTTGCAGCAATGGCTGGATGAAGAAGAACAATTAGAGAACCTGTGCCCGGCCTGCCTGGCGCAGGTGCAGGAACGGCGGTGCAGCCGGTGCGGCGCACCGCTGGCGGATACAGACGGCATGGAAAATACGGCGTTTGACATGGAACGTTACCGCAGGCTGAAAGAAGGGGAGACTGGGTGCAGTATTTAAGAGCGCTGCAAAAACGCAGCATTTTTCTCTGGCGCTCCCTGTTTTCGGAGGAATCGGAAACAGGAGAGAGTTCGCCAGTTTATATAGAGCGCCCCCCGGCGGCCCGGGCCGCCGAGGGGCAGAAGGATACCGAATCCGCGCCCGATTTGGGCGCGGCGGTTTCTGATCAGGACAAAAGCCGGCCCATCAAAACAGACCGGGAGGAAAAGGACGGTGCGGCGCAGCTTTTGGAAAAGCAGATGCTCCGCGGATTGACCGAAGCGGAGATGTGGGTCGTATCGGTGGACGATAAAACCGGAATAGAAAGGAGCGAACCGCTGATGGCGGGGGCGGCAGATGCCGGGAAAAATCCGCCGGAAAGCCGGTTGGCCGGGGATTCGGAGATTTCTTCCGGGGCGCTTCGGACAGGGGCGGAACAGCTGCTGGGAAAATTGCGCAGGATAGATGGAGCGGGCGGCAGGGCTCGGGCCGCAGGGCGATCCGGAGCGGAGACGGCGCCGCAGATATCCGGTCCAGCCGCGGCAGCGGCCGGACCGGCGGAGATATCGGCCTGGTTTGAAGCGGACGCCCGCCGTTACGACGGCGCGTATGAAGTGATGTGAGGAGGATGCCGATGGCAAGATTGCAGCCCATGCGGTACAAAGATTATGTATGGCCCCATAACCCACGCAGTTATCAGATCACCTACCGCAGAGAAGTGGCGGTGCAGAAGGTGCCCTATGGATATTACACGATGGAGAACCTGGGGCAGAATTGCAGGGTGATGACGGGCAGCGGGGAATTTGTGGGCCCAGGGGCTTATGAAGAATTCAAGCGCCTGGCCACGGTTTACTATACAGGCGGAGAGGGAATCCTGGTGCATCCCTGCTGGCAGTCTGCCCATGTGTATTTTGTGGGATTGTCGCTGACGCAGGCGCCGCGGCCGGATTATGTGGCCTATTCCTTTGAATTCTGGGAAAGTTACGACCGCTATGAGACAGAACTGCGGGAAGTGGCAGCCGGCGGCGGAGGTTCCGGGAGCGGCGGGAGCACGGAAATTTCTGGTGGCGGAGCACGCTGGCATACGGTACGCAGGGGCGAGACGCTGTGGGGGATCGCCCACAGTTACGGAACCACGGTGGCACAGCTGCTGACATGGAACAGCGGCATTAAGAATCCGAATTTGATCTATGCAGGACAGAAAGTGCGGGTGGCGTGATGGAAGGAATGCTGGAAATTTACGGCGGAGGAACCTATGCGCTGCCGCCTTTGCTGAGCTGGGAAGTCCGGCTGACCGGCGGCGTGCCCTGCGACAGCTTTTCTTTGACCTGCTGCTGCGATCGGGAGATGGCTTCCCGGCTGGACAAGACATGGCGGCTGACGCTGGTGCGGAACGGTACGCTGCTGCGGGCTGTGGTGGATGAGTCGGAAGTGATTCAGGACGAGAAGGGACGCCGGGCGCATATCAGCGGAAGGGGACTGGCGGCACTGCTGCTGGACAATGAGTCGGAGGCGGTGGAATACAGCGCGCCGACCCTTTCGGAACTGCTGCGCCGCCATGCAGCCCCCTATGGCCTGCGGTGGGCGCCCTTTGAGGAGATTCGGGGCAGCACGCCCTATGGAGTGGCCAGCTCTTCCAGCCAGTGGAAGGCGATCAATGCATTTACCCAGTATTACGGCGGTTTCCCGCTGCGCATCACGCCGGAAGGGGTGCTGCAGCCGGTTCGCTGGCAGGATCCCGGGAAGCGCCTGCTGATCGGCGAGCGGACGCCGGTGCTGCGTTTGCAGTGGCGCGACCGGCGCTACGGCGTTTACACAGAGGTGTTGGTAGTGGATAAGGTGCGCAAAACGGCCCAGACAGTACGGAATCAGGCGCAGCTGCAGCGGGGCGGCAGTTGCCGGCGCGTGATTTATACGCCGGGACGTTCTACGGGCACTGCCATGCGCTATACCGGCGCCTATCAGATCGAGCAGTCGAAGGCGGGTGCGCGGCGGCTGCATGTGGTGCTGCCGGGGTATTTTGAGGCGCGGCCCGGGGCGGTGGTTCGGATGGAACGCGGAGACATTGGCGTGACCGGTGATTTTTATTTGGAAGAAGCGGCGTTTTCCTGCAATGAGACGGGAGAAACGACGGGGCTGAGACTGAGGAGGCTGCAGGAATAAGATGTGGTTATCGGAAAAGTTGAGAAAAAACCAGAGGGCTGATGAGGTGCGGGCTGATCTCGGCGTGACCACCATCGGCGGCGGAAAGGCCGGAGTGTATGCCCGCGGAGAGGTGCGGGGCCTGGCGCTGTGTACGCCGGGTGGTGTTTGCTGGCGGCCGCGCAGCGGGGATCAGGTGGTGGTGCTGCAGGGCGGCCCGGGCGGCGAGGAAGCTTTTGTGCTGGGGGTGCAGAGCGGGAATGAGAGGGAACTGGAGGATGGAGAAGTGTATCTTCATTCCGGCGGCGCATCCCTTTGCCTGCACAATAACGGGATGATCGAACTGTGGGGGCAGCTGGTCATTAACGGAGAACCCTATGTACCCTGCACCTGTGGGCAGGGCGGTGCGGAGCCATCCAGATAAGACGGAAAAGGGGATAAACGGCATGGAATTGAAAATCAGGAACGGAGATTATGTGGCGGACGGCCGGGGTGGCGCAGAACGCCTGAGCGGCAGCGCAGAACTGATACAGCGGGTGCTGTACAGGCTAACGGCCCGCAGGGAGGGCTTTCCATTTCTGCCGGAGCTGGGCAGCACGCTGTACCGCTTGGGCACGGCGGCCCCAAAACAGCGCAGCAGCGCTGCGGAACAGGCGGTGCGCCAGGCGCTGCAGGAGGAACCGGATGTGGAGGTGACGGCAGTGACACTGGCGGAAGTTGGAAAGGGACTGTATACCTTGCGGGTATATCTGAGCTATCAGGGACAGGATCTGGAGGTGGCGCTGACCATTCAATGAGGAGTGAGCGAATATGAAAACTGTGGAGGAAATTTATCGGGAGCTGCTGGCGGATTTTGAAAAGCGCATCGGAATGGAGGTGTCTTCCACCTGCGACCTGGCGGTGCGGCTGTATGCGGTGGCGGCCCAGGTACAGGCGCTGTATGCGCAGACAGAGTGGGTAGGACGGCAGAGTTTTCCCCAGACGGCGGAAGGAAAGTATCTGGACTATCATGCGCAGATGCGGGGACTGGTGCGCAGCGCGGCGGTACGGGCTGTGGGCACGCTGCGCTTTTCTGTGCGCACGGCGGCAGAGGAGAACCTGCCGGTGCCGGAGGGGACGGTGTGCATCAGCACGCTGGGCGTTCATTTTGAGACGACACAGGCGGCGGTGCTGACGGCGGGAGGAACCTTTGTGGATGTGCCTGCCAGGGCGGTGGAAGCCGGCGCGGCGGGCAATGCGGGAGCGGACACGATCCTGTCCATGTCTGTGCCGCCGGCGGGAATTGTGCAATGTACCAATCCGGCAGCCTTTGCCGGCGGCGAGGATGAAGAGACGGATGAGAGCCTGCGCAGCAGGATCCTGGACAGCTATCAGCGCCTGCCCAACGGCGCCAACGCCGCCTTTTATGAAAGCCAGGCGCTGCTGCATCCCGGGGTGGCGGCGGCCAGGGCGGTGGGCCGTCCCCGGGGGATCGGTACGGTGGATGTTTATGTGGCGGCCACCTCCGGCGTGCCGGAGGAAAAACTGCTGCAGGCCATTGCGGCTGATTTGGCGGCGAAACGGGAAATTGCCGTGGATGTGCAGGTCAAGGCGCCGCAGACGCAGACGGTCAATGTCAGCATTGCGCTGACGGCATCGTCCGGCAGCGAGACGGAGGAGGTCAAAGGGGCGGCGGAACACGCCGTCCGCCGCTATTTTACCGGAGCACGCCTGGGTGAAGGGGTGCGGCTATCTGAATTGTATGCCCTGCTGCACGAGGTGCAGGGGCTGGACAACTACCGGGTGTTGACTCCGGCAGAAGATCTGGCGCCCCAGACCACAGTGCTGCCGGTGCTGGGAACGCTGAGTGTTCAGATGCAGAGCTGAGGAGGGATGGGGATGTCATATGCATCGTATTTGAAAAATTTGCTGCTGCCGCTGGGGATCTATACCTTTCGGGAGGGGAGCCTCAGCGGGGGAGAGATTGAAAGCGTGGGGGCGGCTTTGGATGGCGTGGCTGCTGCTGCGGCGGCAGCGGAGCGGGAGGCGCTGGTGCCCACGGCGGAGGGCTGCGGGTTGACGATGATGGAGGCGCTGTTCGCTAAAAAACCGGCGGCGCCCACGCTGGAATTGCGCCGGGAGGCCATTGCGGCGCTGACGCAGATCAATGGCGACGGCTTTACCGCCGAAGCGATCAACCGCGCCCTCAGCGGTTGTGGTATTCGGGCCGATGTGGCAGAAACAGGGGAGCTGGGGTGCGTGCGGGTGACCTTTCCGAACACGGCCGGCGTGCCGGAAGAGTTTGAGCAGATCGCAGGGATCATTTTGGATATCATTCCCTGCCACCTGGAAACAGAGTTTTATTTTCGGTATTTGACCTGGGTGGAACTGGAGGCCCGCTTTCCCACGTGGGAGAGCATAGAAACGGGCGGCTATACCTGGGAAGCCCTGGAGCTGGCAGTGTGACGGGGAACGGCGAAAAAAAGAAGGTTCTGCCGGAGGCAGAACCTTCTTTTTCTTTCGATCAGTTAAAAATCATCGTCATCGTCGTCGTCAGCGTAATGCTCCGGATCTTTGTGCATATGGTAAGAAACGATCAGGAGGAAGATGCCGGCCAGGATCGCGGTAAAGACCAGCTCGCCGTTGCCTGTGCCGCGCAGGATCAGCGCTGCGCCAATAAACAAAACGCCAAAAATCAAACAGATAAGGGACTTGGGATTTTTCATAAACAGCCTCGATTCTGATAGGATCCATGGGAATGATAAACTGATATTGATTATACCTGTTTTTGTTGAAATGTCAAGAAAAGACAGCCGCCTCCGGCATGGCCTCACAGTGCGGCGCGGTAGATCTCCTGCACATCGTCGCGGCTGAAGGCGACGGGGTGATTTTGGAGCATCATGGCAGAGACCTGCATGCAGTTGTCGGCCATCCAGTCGATGTCTTCCTCCTGCACGCCCTGCTGGGACAGGGTGGGGTTCAAGTCGATTTGTTCTAGGAATCTGCGCACGCGGTCAGGACAGTCGGCCGCAGTTTTGCCGCCGAGCAGCTTGGAGATGGTTTCAAAGGTTTCCGGCGCAGCGGAGAGGGTGCGCTCGTAAATAACAGGGGTCAGGGCGGCCAGGCCACGGCCATGAACCAGGTCGCGCAGGCCACTGGCGGGATGCTCGATACCGTGGGGCGCGGCCACTGAACTGGTGAAAATGGTCATGCCGCCCAGGGTGCTGGCCAGGGTGAGCTGTTCCCAGGCTTCGTTATTGTCATAGTCAGCGTACACCGCGGGCAGTCCGGAAATTGCCAGCTCCATGCCTTGCAGGGCCATCATGGCGGACATGGGCGTAGATTTGCGGGAGAGACAGGATTCCATGCAGTGGCAGAGGGCGTCAAACCCCACACTGGCCAGCACGGATTTGGGCATGGTTTTCATCAGCAGGGGATCGATGATAGATGCCTTGGGAATGCAAAGGCTGTGGCGGAGCCCCCGCTTGTCATTGGTGGTGGGAGTGGAGAG
>CALDMR010000180.1 GCA_937915065.1 uncultured Clostridia bacterium | reverse complement strand
AGACACGGCCCTTTCACGGCTGTAACATGGGTTCGATTCCCGTACGGGTCACCACAAAAACCCTTCCAGCAACTGCTGTGAGGGTTATAAGGAGGCTTAGCTCAGCTGGTTAGAGCGCTTGCTTCACACGCAAGAGGTCACAGGTTCGAGTCCCGTAGTCTCCACCAATCAAAAGGACATCCGAAAGGATGTCCTTTTTGATTTATTTGAATATTGTGCTGATGGGAGAATTTAGATAGGAAACCCTTGCAATTCCGGCCAGAATTCGGTATGCTGAACATGACAAATGGTGAAAATTCAGGTCCTGGCCAGGATCTGTTCCATTCCCGTTCGGGAATGGAAGCCTTTTGCCCAAAAATTTGAAAAAAGGAGAGATGTTATGAAAAAGAAACTGTTGTCTGTCATCCTGGCGCTGGCAATGGTGCTGAGCCTGATGCCCGTGGCATTTGCGGCGGAGGCGGATACGGCGACATCTTCAAATGATTTAGTTCCGTTTGAAGATAAAGCGGCAGAGAATGTTGTTACTGAAACCGAGGTCAAAACTGCCGATGAACTCAAAACTGCAATTGACAAGGCATCTTTAATTGTTTTAAAGAACAGTATTACGCTAACAGATAAGTTGGTTGTAGACAAACCGGTGACGATCGATGGCAAAGGAAATACCATTACCGGCACAGTGCATCTGAAAGATGGCACACTCAAAAATATGACGATTACCTCGAAAACAAATCAACTCTTGACTATCGGCAGCGATCGGGAAAATAAGATACGCATGGAAAATGTTACAGTCAAGTATTCTGTAACTGAAAGAGCTGGCGGTTCTGCTCAAACAGTAAGCGGAAACAAGGCAGATATTGTGATTACTGGATGCCGTTTTGTAAATGAGCCGAACAATGACGGTCAAACGGTTAATGCTCAGCAATGGTCGTATGGTTTATATATCAATAGTCAGGCAGATGAAGGCAGCATTCAATTTGTAGATAACGAATTTAACGGTGCATTCCGCACTATGCTGCCTAGCATCAGCGGCAATGTAACCATTCAGGACAATAAATTTGTGAATTCCGTATACAGTGTCGCAAATGGTCCGACATCCGGTGCCGGAGCGGAAGCAACCTGCATCACGACCGCGAGACCGTCCGCCAATGATAATTTTGTGATTACGGGCAATACATTCGATAATGCCGGCTCATTTTATTTTCAGCAGACGGAAAAGATTGATGTTTGCAGTAATGTATTCAACTTTGATACATTTGAGAATTATATCCAAACAAGTGGAGAGACTAAGTGTCCTCTCGATTTAACTGAAAACAGCTTTGTATTAGGCGAGAATGATTTGGTAATCATTGATAAAATCTCTGCTCCCGTGAAACTGCCGACAGGGCAGCGGGCAGTTAACTATTGGCCGTGGTATAAAACGCCTGATGATATCAAGCCAAACGACTACAGTTCTTATGGTTATGCCTACAATGCGGACGGATCTGTAACTTTTTATCCTGGATCGGAAGGCGCTCTTGTGGCATTTTTGAATCCCAATGAGGGTAACATAGGCGTACGGCTCGGCGATGTCATCAACCTGACGCAGGATATCACATTGAATAAGGCAATCCCTCTGGACAGATCTGTAACGATCAACGGCAATAATCGTGTGTTGTCTTCTGTTGATAACACCCAGGATTTGCAGGGCTGCATCTTCACCATCCAGAAACCCGACATCACAGTCAAACTTGACCGGGTCAATCTGCTGATTCAAACTGAAAATGCAAAGCCATTCTATTTTACGCAAAACAATGGTTCTATGAACCTCGAGATGACAAACAGCAAGATTAGCTGTGCATCAGATAAGAACGCTTATCTGATTAACCTGGTGCAGGGCGGTAAAGTTAAATATAACTTTGTTGGCAATGAGGTAAATGTCCCTGCGCGTGGTTTGTTGGTCAGCATCGCGAACGGTTCTGTGATTAAGGACAATGTGATCGATCTTCAGGGTGAAAAATCTCCCACTGGTCGCAGTGGCATTATGTCCCTCGTTGCTGAAAAGGGCGGAGAGCCTGTTACAATCACTAGCAACACTTTCAAAAACGCTAACCGCGCATTGGGCGTAGACCATTCCGATTTGGAAACGGCTAAACTGACCTACAATCAGAACAAGTTCCTGAATGTGCGCTTTGCATTGGAATTTGATCCGCGTACTGAAGGTGCCAATGCAGGAACCGGAATCTATGACCTCAAAAAGAACTATTACAGTTTTGACGGGATGGTATCTGCGCCGAAAGTGGAGGATGCGTCCAGCAATGGAGACCACTTGACTGGCGCAACCGAGTACAAGCCTGAGGGCGAGAGCCGCGTAGATAATTCAGTGTATTATGTAGCCGAAACCATGCGTGATCCGCAGGATTTGAACAACTACACGCCTTCTTCCGGCGGCCCTTCTTCCGGCTCTTCCGGCAACAAGACCGAAACGACCACCAATCCCGATGGTTCTACCACCACGACTGTGACCAAACCGGACGGCAGCAAGACCGAAACCACCAAGTATCCGGACGGTTCCAAGGAAGTGGTGGAGACTAAGAAGGACGGCACGACCACCACCACGACCACTGATAAGGAAGGCAACAAGACCGAAACAGTGGAAAAGCCCGACGGCTCTTCTGTCACCAAAGTGGACAACAAAGATGGCTCTGGCTCCACCACCACGGTCAGCAAGGACGGCGAGACCGAAACCACGGTTAGAGTGCCCCGCAGCATGATCGAAGAAGCGGGTGACGACGCTGTTCAGCTGCAGATGCCCGAGGCAGAAGCTGCTAAGGATGCGAATAAAGCACCCAGCATTACAGTTGACCTGCCCAGCGGTGAGACAGCAAAGGTAGAGATCCCGGTGAAGGATGTAACTGCTGGCACTGTTGCAATCCTGGTGAAAGAAGACGGCACCGAAGAGATCATCAAGACCACCGTTATGGGCGAAAATGGTGTGATCGTCACCCTGTCTGACGGCGACACCGTCAAGATCGTGGACAACAGCAAGGACTTTGCAGATGTGTCGGACAGCGCTTGGTATGCTGATGCGATCGACTTTGTTACAAGCCGCGAACTGTTCAATGGCACCAGCGATACCATGTTCTCTCCGGGTGTTGCCATGACCCGCGGGATGATCGTCACGGTTCTGGCTCGTTTGGACGGCGAGGACACCACCGACGGTGCAACCTGGTATGAGGCTGAACGCCAGTGGGCTATGGAGAATGGCATCTCCGACGGCTCCAATATGATGAACAAGCTGACCCGTGAGCAGTTGGTTACGATGTTGTACTGCTATGCCCAGTATAGGGGTCTGGATACTGCCACCACGGAAGAGAATCTGACTTCCTTTGCCGATGCCGCCCAGGTATCCGGCTACGCCGTGTCCGCCATGAATTGGGCAGTGGGCGCCGGCGTGATCAACGGCACGGACAGCGGCCTGGCCCCCAAAGCCACCGCCACCCGCGCCGAAGTGGCCCAGATCCTGATGAACTTCGACCAGAAGTTCTGATCTGACCGCGGCAAAATTTTCAAAGCCTAAAAAAACCGGCGCGGATGCTCGTTTAGGAGCATCCGCGCTGGTTTTTGTTTGTGAAAAAAGAAAGATGCAAAGAGTGGACAGGGGAACGGAGGGAGTGTTCGACGGGAGAGTCAGTCGCCGCGCTCCATTTCCTGGGCCACCGCTTCTTTCAGCCCCTGCCCTGTTTCGCGGCGCCCCCAAACCGATGCCATCAAAGCCCCTTTGTTGGGGGACGGGATCGGCGCTGGGAGCATCCGCGAAAACAGGACGGAAACTTTTGCCCTACACATAGGTGTAGGGCAAGGGGTTTGTTGCACGCAGTTATGCAACCCTTTTCCTTTTTATTTTTCTGTGGGCAGTTGGGCTTTGTTTTTGGATATTTGCCCGCCGGGGGATGCGGCATAGTTTGTCCGCCCTTTGGACAGCCTGTATTTACCAGTGAAACTTCCGGCGTTTTTTCTCATACTAAAGGAAACGGGAAAAGGGGAGAATGCGGATGTGGAATCAACGAAGAGCGGCGGCGGGCGGATTGGCGGCAGTGCTGATCCTGCTGGCCCTGGGGGCGGATTGGCGGCGGGAACAGGCGGCGGAAACGGCTGCGCCGGTTCAGGTGCATGCGGAGGAGGGCAACGGGAAGTATATTGCCCTGACCTTTGACGACGGCCCCAGGGCGGATACCACAGCTGTGCTGCTGGAGGGACTGGCCCAGCGCGGCGCCAAGGCCACCTTTTTTCTGATCGGCGAGCAGATCCCCGGCAACGAATGGCTGCTGCGCTGGATGGCCGAGGACGGCCACCAGATCGGCAGCCACACATTTACCCATGTGAAGCTCCAGGGCAGCGACAAAGACACGATTTTGCAGGAGATCAATAAGACAGAAGTGCTGCTGACCACGGTGCTGGGGGAGGGGGATTATTGGCTGCGGCCGCCCTACGGCCTGATTGACGAGGCCGGCAAGGCCATGGTGCAAACCCCCATGGTTTATTGGTCCGTGGATCCGGAGGACTGGAAACATCTGAACACGGAGCAAGTGACGGATTATGTGGTCAGTCATGCCCGGGATGGCGCGATCGTATTGCTGCACGATTTTTACCCCACCAGCGTTCAGGCGGCGCTGCAGATCGTGGATCAGCTGCAGGCCCAGGGCTATGAATTTGTCACGGTGCGGGAACTGATGCGGTTAAACGGCGTCGTTCCCCAGGCGGGGAAGCTGTATAGCAGCGGACGGGCAGAACGGCCCTGGTAAAAACCAGAAAAAATAAAAAAAGTATGGTTTTTCCCTTGAAATGCCGAAAAAACTGTGTTAATATAAGTATCTGTCAATGAGTAAAAATGCGCGCTGCGCTGAGATAGCAGATTTGGAGGATTTTGATTATGACCATTTTTTTGACGGTGATTCAGGTGATCTGCGGCTTGCTGCTGATCGGTATTATTATGATGCAGTCCGGTAAGAGCGCGGGTCTGTCCGGCGCCATTGCCGGTGTGGCGGATTCTTTCATGAGCAAGCACGAGGCCAAAACTGCTGACGCAAAAATGGCCAAGGCCACCAAGTGGATTGGCGCTGTTTTTATTATTCTGACTTTGGCCCTGAATATTCTGGCCTGAGCGAAGTTGCTTCCGGCTTGATGCGATCCCGGCCGATCGAGTCTGCATAAAATGTTTGTTCGCACCCCGCGGTTCTCAAGAGCCGCGGGGTGTTCTTTTTTTGAAAAAGGGCCTGTTATAATTTCTGCTTGTATTATTTTGGAGAAAAATAGCGAAGGGTATCGAAAATAGGCGGCCGGCGCCCAAAATAAATCGAACAAAAGAAAAACAAATGTTTGCAAAACTGGAACGGGTATGCTATACTGAATAAAACAGCTGCCGGATGGAGGGCGCCGCTATGAAACACAAAGAGATGCAGATGCAGATCTACCGCTATATTGTCCAGTGTGTGCAGGAGCAGGGATATCCCCCGTCCGTGCGCGAAATTGGCGACGCCGTGGGGCTGAAATCCCCGTCCACCGTTCATTTCCATTTGAAAAATCTGACCGACGAGGGCTACATTGAAAAAGGCGCGGGCAAGGGCCGCGCCCTGCGGCCCCTGGTGCCCCTGGAAGGGGAGGAGAACAGTCTGCCCGCTGCCGAGGCCGAAGATCCGGCGGAGCCGGAGGGCCGGGAGAACCGGGTGCCGATTGTGGGCAGTGTGGCTGCCGGTGCGCCGATTCTGGCCCAGGAGTGCGTGGAGGATTACCTGACCTTCGATGTGGGGGGCGACAGCGCGGGCTACTTTGCCCTGCGGGTGCGGGGATACTCCATGAAAAACGCCGGGATTTTGCCCGGCGATCTGGTCATCGTCAAGCAGCAGCCCACCGCGCACAACGGTGAAATTGTGGTCGCCCTGCTGGGGGAGGAGGCCACCGTGAAGCGCCTGCACCGCAGCAACGGCGAGATCTGGCTGCTGCCGGAGAACGAGGATTTTGAACCCATCGACGGCAGCGAAGCCCAGATCCTGGGGCGTGTGACCGCCGTGGTGCGCCAATATTGATTCTGTGCTTTTTTATCGGGAGAGCCGGTTTGCGCCGGGCTCTCCTGTTTCTTTTGCCGGGAAACTGTGATAAAATACGATCATGACAGGGCCGGTTAAGGTTTGGGATGGGGAGCGTGAGCGCATGGGCCAACAAATACTATACTCCATTGGAAAAGTCAGCCAGATTTGCGACGTGTCCCAGCGGATGCTGCGCTATTATGAGGAAGTGGGGCTGATTGTGCCGGATAAAATTGCCGAGCCCAGCCACTATCGCTATTACAGCGTGCAGACCATGCGGAGAATCCAGGCGGTTCGCTATCTGATCGACGAGGGTTTCCGGTTGGAGGAGATCCGGAGCATGCTGTGCAGCGACGATTTGGATCGCTTTCGCACTTGCTTCCTGAAAAAAATCGACCAGACACAGCAGGAAATTGAGTATTACCATCAGCGGCTGGACAGTTTGAAGGCATGGTACGCGTTGGTGGTGGAGGGCGGCGCAGTGCTGCGCCACCAAAACCGGGCGATCACCATGCGCTATGTGCCGCCTGGCCGGTATTTCTATTATACGCGGGAGCGGGAGGCGGATGAGCAGGATTCCGGGGCGTTTTTGGAAACGGAATACTTTACCCAGTCCAAGCGCAACGGCCACTCCATGGTGGATATGGGCGGCGCGTTTCATGTGCTCTATCATTCCGTTCAGGAGCGGATGGAGGGCTGCTGCCGCCGGATGACGCTGCTGCAAACCATGTTTCCCAACAGCAAAAGCCAGGACAATGCGCTGGAGTTCGGCGGATTTCTGGCGGTGGCCGGGTATCACATCGGCAGCCTTGATGCCGTGGGGGAGGATTACGAACGGATGCTGCTCTGGGCCCGACAGCATGGGCTGCGCCTGCGGGGAGATTGCCTGGAGCGCCATGTGCTGGATGTGTATTCTACGGCCCGGGAAGAGCAGTTTGTGACGGAACTGCTGCTGCCGGTGGAGGAAGATACGGCGGAGTTTGCCCGGCTGGAAGAGTGGAGTCGGGCATAACGGAAGGAAAAGGGAGGCGAAAACTCTGACATCATGTCAGAGTTTTCGCCTCCCTTTGCAGCAAAGTGCAAGATGCAGCGCAAGAAAAGAGCAGGATCCGGGGAGACCGGGTGAAAAACTCCAAAAGAAAGGCGAAAAAGTACCGGTAAAAAACGGAAATTGCCTTGACTCTGACACGATGGAAGCCTTTATAAATAGGGATGTAATTGCTTGCATCTGCAAGCGAAAGGCAATGTAAAAGGGGGAGCTTTTCTTGATTCTGAAACTGAACAAAAAACAAGCCTATGTGATTTTGGTCATCTCGATCATCTTTGAACAAATCGGCACCGCTTTTCTGGAGGCCTGCGATGCTTTCACCAAGCTGACGCCTACGATCCTGCTGATCCTGGCCTACATGGCGTCGTATTGGTTCTTTGCCCAGCTGCTGCAGCACATCAATCTGAGTGTTTCCTATGCCACCTGGACGGCGGCGGGGACGGTCAGTGCGGCGCTGATCGGCTTGGTTGCCTTTGGGCAGCATATTTCGCCCCTGGGCTGGCTGGGTATTTTCATTATGTGCGTGGGTATTTTTATTTTGAATTTGTATGGCACGCCCAAGGAAGACCGGGACAAAGACTGCGTGGTTCCCGGGGCGGAAAAACGGCTGGGAGGTGAGCGGTAATGGAAATTTCGGTGTGGATGGCCTATGTATTTCTGGCTGTGGCCGTGGGAACGGAGATCGTGGCCACGTCGACCCTGCCCGCCACCAAGTGCTTTACCAAGCTGAAACCCAGCCTGGTGTGCATTATCGGCTATGTGATCTGTTTCTATTCCCTGGGCATGGCCCTGACCCATATTCCCATGGGCATTGCATACGGCACCTGGGGCGCTTTGGGCACGGCTATTACGCCCCTGATCGGCTATATTGCCTACCGCCAGAAAACCTCCAAGGCGGGCCTGATCGGCGTGGTGCTGATCATCATCGGCATTTTGCTGATGAATCTGTACGGATAACTGGATCGTCCCTTTCTTTTTTCAAATGCAAACGGTGCTCCGCCCAAAGGGCGGAGCACCGTTTGCGTTGGGCGGCAGCGCTGAGATTTTGAAATAGCCTGTGCTGCCCCGAAGGCATGAGCAGAAGCAGTTTTGGCGCTGGAGGGTATATTGTTTTTGTGGAATTATGCTATAATGAAAAAAACGGATGGGGAGGAATGGATGGTGGAACAGGAGCGCTTATATTCCGTTGGCGAAGTCAGTAAAATTTGCGATGTGTCGAAACGGATGCTGCGCTATTATGAGGAAATCGGGCTGATCCTGCCGGATTATACGGCGGAATCCAGCCGGTTTCGCTACTATACAGTGCAAACCATGCAGCAGGTGCAGAATATTCGCTACTTGATTGACCAGGGATTTAATTTGGAAGAGATTAAAATCGTTCTGTCCGAAAACGATGTGAAGGGCCTGCAGGGCATGTTTTTGCAAAAGATTCGCAAGGCGCATGACGATGTGGAATATTACCGGCAGCGCTGGGCTTGTTTGCGGGCCTGGTATGCCCTTTTGGTGGAGGGGGAGGAGGTTTTCTCCCACGGGAATCAGGCGATCAGTGCGCGGTATATAACCAAAGCCCGCTTTTTCTGCTATAAGCGGCGCCGCAAGGAGGGGGAGCTGGACCCTGTGGCGCACTTGGAAACAGAGGGGTTTACCCTGACAAAGCATAACGGTCATTCCATGGTGGATATGGGGGGCGCCTTTCATGTGCTTTATAACTCCTACCAGGAACGGGTCGATGATACATATTGCGATATGACGCTGCTGCAGGCGACCTTTCCCAATGGTAAAAGCAGCGATCATACGATGGATTTTGGTGGGTTTATGGCGGTTTCGGGGTATCATATCGGGCCGTTGGAAGGTGTGGCTGCCACCTATGAACGGATGCTGCAATGGGCGCGCGCACATCGCTTCCGGCTGCGGAGCGATTGCTTCGAGCGGCATGTGCTGGACATCTATTCCGTTGCTGACAACCGGAATTTTGTGACGGAAATTTTGCTGCCGGTTCTCGAAGATACAGAGGGATACGACTTTCTGTCCGGCGGTGAAACGCTGTAAAAAGGGCCGAAAAAGGTGACGTAATGTCACCTTTTTCGGCCCTTTTGGGCGTGCGGCAGGGAAAAATACGGTTTACAGATCGGCGGGGAGATAAGATCGTACCATAACAAGCTGAAAAACTACCAGAAAATATGGGCGCAAGGCCTTGATTCTCACGTTACGGAAAGGATATAAGTAGAGATGCAACGAGCCGATCGGTTGAAAGAAAACAATACCAGAAGAGGTGCTGCATGTGAAAATTACGGCAAAAATTGCGTATATTATGATGATTTTCTCCATTGTGTTTGAACAGATCGGCACGGGCTTTTTGGAAGCCTGCCAAGGATTTACAAAGGTGGGGCCCACTGTGTGCCTGATTGCCGCCTACATTGTGTCCTACTGGCTTTTTGCCAAGGCCCTGGCTAAGATCCAGCTGAGCATTTTTTATGCCACCTGGACGGCGGCGGGGACGGTCAGCGCGGCGCTGATTGGTATTTTCCTTTTTGGCCAGCAGATCTCGGCCATTGGTTGGCTGGCGATTGCGGGCATGATCGTTGGTATTTTTGTGCTGAATTTGTTTGGCACTCCGAAAGAGCCGATGGAAAAGGAACGGGAGGAAGTACAATGAGTGTGATGACTGCTTATGTGTATCTGGCGGTGGCCATTGGTACGGAAATTGTGGCCACGGGTACTTTGTCTGCCACCGAAGGGTTTACCAAGCTGAAGCCCAGCATTGCGGCGATCATTGGCTATGTGATCTGCTGGTATGCTTTTGGAATGTGTTTGACCCAGATTGGCCTGGGCATTGCCTATGCGACCTGGGGCGCCATCGGCACCGCAGCAACCCCTGTGATCGGTTATCTGGCCTATGGACAGCGCACCACCAAAATAGGGTTGGCTGCGATTGCCTTGATTATGGTGTGCGTCGTCCTTTTGAATTTGTATGGTTGAGAGACACCCCTTCTCTGAACTGCATACTTTGCGGAGAATGCGCCGCTGATGAAGGAGCTGCTCCGCGCTTTTCCCAGAACAAAAGGTGCTCCGCCCAGAGGGCGGAGCACCTTTTGTATTTTTTATTTATAGTAGGCGGCGCCGGATTCAAACACGGGCATAAACTTTTCGCCGGGAATATTCCGGGCAATGTTTTTGCCGCTGCGCTCGATATGGCCCATTTTGCCGAATACGCGGCCGTCGGGGCTGAAGATGCCTTCAATGGCCTGGACGGAGCCGTTGGGGTTGTATTCGATGTCCATGGAGGGGCGGCCCTGGGGGTCCACATACTGCGTGGCAATCTGGCCGTTGCGGAACATCTCCAGAATGCGCTCGTCGTTGGCCACGAAGCGGCCCTCGCCGTGGGATACGGCCACATGGTACAGCTCGTCGGGCTTGCACAGGGTCATCCAGGGAGAGCGGACGGAGGCCACGCGGGTGGTGACATAGCGGCTCTGGTGGCGGTGGATCAGGTTGTAAGTCAGGGTGGGGAAGGAATCATCTACATCGCAGATCTGGCCGGTGGTCAGCAGGCCCAGTTTCAGCAGGGCCTGGAAACCGTTGCAGATGCCCAGCATCAGGCCGTCGCGGTGGTACAGCAGGTCGTGGACTGCGGCGGTAATGCGGGGGTTGCGGTAGAATGCGCAGATGAATTTACCGGAGCCGTCGGGCTCGTCGCCGCCGGAGAAACCGCCGGGCAGGATGACCATCTGGCTGTTCTGAATGGCGCGCTCCATCTCGGAAACGGACTGCTCCAGATCGGCAGGCGTCAGATTGCGGATCATATGGATCTCCGGCTCGATCCCGGCGCGGCGCAGGGCCATGGCGGTGTCGATTTCGCAGTTGGTGCCGGGAAAGGCTGCCAGCACGGCGCGGGGCTTCGCAAAGGATTCTGCGGCCACCAGGGGAGAGCGCTCGTGGCAGGTGATGGCTTCGATCCGGCCGGTTTTGCCGGTCTTGGTGGGATACACGCTTTCCAGGGGCACTTCCCAGGCGTCCATGATGGATTCGATGGAGAACTCCTGGCCGTTGATATAGAAGGCGGGCTTGTCCACCGTGTTGCCGATGGAGATCACATTCTTCGTGTCGGGCGGCAGGGTCTCGGTGCATTCGGCGAGGATTGCGCCGTACTGCTTGGAGAAGAGCAGCTCCGTGTCGATATTGCCGGAGGCCAGGAAGCCGATCTGATTACCGAAGCTCATCTTCATCAGGCCCTCGGCCACGCCGCCGCCGGACACTGCCCAGGCTGCGGCGATCTTGCCGGCCTTGCAGAGGGCGTGGAACTGCCGCCAGCAGTCGCGGATGGATTCAAAGGAATCATCTTCGCTGCGGAAGAGGTAAACGCCGTGGCTGCCGGCCTTAAAGTCGGTGCTGATCAGCGCCGGAGCCTTTGCGGGGGCTACGGCGAAGGAGATCAGGGTGGGGGGCACATCCAGGTCGTTGAAGGTGCCGGACATGGAGTCCTTTCCGCCGATGGCGGCGGCGCCCAGGCCGATCTGGGCATCCAGCGCGCCCAGAAGGGCGGCGAAAGGCTTGCCCCAGCGGGCGGGCTCGTTGCGCAGGCGCTCAAAGTATTCCTGCAGGGACAGGTAATAGGTTTCCGGGCTGACGCCGGCGGCCACCAGCTTGGCCAGAGACTCGGTAACAGCGGCTTTTGCGCCGTTGTAGGGGTTTTCGCAAAACAGTTCGGGGTCAAAGCCGAAGGACATTACGGAGCAGTCCTCCGTGCGGCTTTCGCAGGGCAGCAGGGCGGCCATAACCTGGGAAGGGCTGCGCTGGGTTTTGCCGCCGTAGGGCATCAGGACGGTGCCGGCGCCGATGGTGCTGTCAAACCGCTCCACCAGACCGCGCTGGGAGCAGAAGTTCTTGTTTTTGGCCAATTCAAAGAAGCGCTCGCCCACGGAGAGGCTGCTCTCTTCCGCTGCTTTGGCAAAACGCATGGGAATTTTCACGCTGGCGTGCTTGGTGGCGCCGGTGGAGGACAGGAAAGCCCGATCCAGATCCACGATCACCTTGCCGCGCCAACGCATGATCATGCGGGGCTCTTCGGTCACAGTGGCCACCTGGTAGCACTCCAGGTTTTCGGCAGTGGCGGCGTCGATAAAGGCCTGGGCATCTTTGGCGCGGACGACCACGGCCATGCGCTCCTGGCTCTCGCTGATGGCCAGTTCGGTGCCGTCCAGTCCGTCATACTTTTTGCGCACGGCATCCAGATTGATGTCCAGTCCGTCGGCCAGCTCGCCGATGGCCACGGAAACGCCGCCGGCGCCGAAGTCGTTGCAGCGGCGGATCATGCGGGTCACGTCGCCGTTGCGCATCAGGCGCTGGATCTTGCGCTCTTCGGGGGCGTTGCCCTTCTGTACCTCGGAAGCCATGGTCTGCAGGCTCTTGAGGTTGTGGCTCTTGGAAGCGCCGGTGGCGCCGCCGATGCCGTCGCGGCCGGTGCGGCCGCCCAGCAGCAGAACCACGTCGCCGGGCTCCGGCGTTTCACGGATCACATTTTCGGCGGGAGCTGCGGCCACCACTGCGCCCACTTCCATGCGCTTTGCAATGTAGCCGGGGTGATAGAATTCCTGCACCAGGCCGGTGGCCAGGCCGATCTGGTTTCCGTAGGAGGAATAGCCGTTGGCGGCGCGGGTGACGATCCGGCGCTGGGGCAGTTTGCCGGGCAGGGTTTCCTCCAGGGGGACGGTGGGATCGCCGGCGCCGGTGACGCGCATGGCCTGGTACACATAGGAGCGGCCGGACAGCGGGTCGCGGATGGCGCCGCCGATGCAGGTGGCTGCCCCGCCGAAGGGTTCGATTTCGGTGGGATGGTTATGGGTTTCGTTTTTGAACATCAGCAGCCAATCCTGCTCTTCCCCGTCGATGGTGGGGCGGATATGTACCGAGCAGGCGTTGATCTCTTCGCTCTCGTCCAGCATGGGGATCTGCCCCCGCTTTTTCAGCACTTTTGTGCCCAGGGTGGCCAGATCCATCAAGGTCTGGGGGCGCTGGGCGGCCTTTTCCGGGCCGTAGACCTCTTCACGGGCGGCCAGATAGCGCTCATAGGACTTGTGAATCTCATAATCCTGGATATCCACCTGGTCGATGTGGGTGGAGAAGGTGGTGTGGCGGCAGTGGTCGGACCAATAGGTGTCGATCAGCTTCAGTTCTGTGACGGTGGGATCGCGGTCGATCTGGCAGAAGTGCTCCTGGAACACGTGCAGATCTTCCAGATCCATGGCCAGACCATAGGTTTCGTGGATCGTTTGCAGGGCTGCGTCGTCCATGGCCAAAAAGCCGTCGATCACAGCCA
Organism: uncultured Clostridia bacterium; assembly: GCA_937915065.1. Taxonomy (GTDB): domain Bacteria; phylum Bacillota; class Clostridia; order Oscillospirales; family Oscillospiraceae; genus Pseudoscillospira. Next base: position 3,903 of record CALDMR010000180.1, on the reverse strand, counting down.
CATCCGGGGGAACGGGATGCTCCTGATGCAGCGTTTCGGGCTTGTCCAGGGAGGCTTCGCGGGATTCCACGGGGTTGATCAGGTCGCTTTTGATTTTGTGCAGATCCTCCTCCGTCAGGTCGCCGCTGAGCACATAAATACGGGCGGTGCGGATCAGCGGACGGTCGCCGCAGGTGATCATCTGGATGCACTGGGCGCAGGAGTCGGCGCGCTGGTCATACTGGCCGGGCAGAGATTCCACAGCCAGCACGGTATCGCCCTCCGCCACGGCGGGCATTTCCTCGTCGTAGCAGTTATCGCACTGGGGCTCGGAGAAGACGCCGCTGCGGGCGGCGGCATAGGTGGCCTCGTCGATGCCTTCGGCATCATAGCGGTTCAAAAGACGCAGGCCGGTCAGGCCGGTCACGCCCAGTGTGCCGGTGAGGTCTTTCAGCAGGGCCTTTGCCTCCACATCAAAACCCTCTTTTTTCTCTGTGTAGCAGCGAAATACATTAGCCATTGGTAGGTTCCCCCTTGATATGAATTTGCCAATTGGACAGTTGATAAAATGGATTAGAACAGGTAGGCGTGATCTCATCGGCCGCGCCGCCCTGAAGAACGACAGAAATGGATTTGAAGCAGATCGGGACAATGGGCGCAGACTGCAGCAGGGCAGTGCATAGCGCCTCGTTGGCGCTGACGGGCGCCGTGGCAGAGGTAAAGGCGGTGGCCAGCTGGCTGTCCAGGGAAGGATCGGAAAAGGCACCGTAGTTCAGGCTGCCGCCGGTTTTCAGCAGGGCTGCGCAGTTGAAGTCCGGCGTCATACGGACTTCGCCAAGATAGAGGTCAAAGGCGCCGCTTTGCAGGGCGGCGGCATATTCTGCGTAAGGCAGGGTTTTCACGCTGATCTTCAGATCGTAGGCAGACAGGGCTGCTGCGATCGCCTTTGCGGCAGACAATCGGCTGGCGTTGCCGGCGCATACCAACAGCTCAGCCTTGACGCTGCGGCCCTTGTGATATCCGGCTTCGTCCATGGCCTGCTGGAAGCGTTCCGCGGAATAAGGGATCTCCAGATCCTGGGGATACCAGGGCGATGCGGGAGAGACCGGGAATGCGGCGCTTTGGGCATGGCCGGAATAATAGGCCCGGCAGAGGCTGGAACGGTCAACGCCGGCGGAAACTGCCCGCCGCAGCGCTGCATCGGAAAACAGGCCGGTGCAGTTGAAGCCGATATATTGCAGGGTGGTGGTTTGCGCATCTGCCACCGTCAGATTTCCCTTGTAGCTGACGGGAGCGCTGCCGGTATAGTCTGTTATAAGCATTTGGATCTCATGGGAAGAGAACAGGTAGGGCAGGGCGGACTCGTCCGTAGCAGTGCGCAGGGGAATGGTATCCACCGGTACCGCAGCCTTTTTCCACCAGGTTTCGTTTTTGATCAGGTGGGCTTCGCCGTCTTCTGCTGCGGCATAGCGGTAGGGGCCGGTGCCGACAGGAACAGCGCTCCCGGCGGAAGCCTTGGAGGTGATGGGGATCTCCAGCAGAGCGGGGAAGCGGTTGTTCCCTTCGCTGAGGGTGATCACCACGCGGCCGTCCTCGGCGCGGACAGAGACCACTGAGGCCAACCGGGCGCCGTAACGGGCCGAGGTTTTGGCCCGCTGCAGGGAGGCGGCCACATCTTCCGCGCGCAGGGGAGTGCCGTCGGAAAAGGAAGCGCTGCGCAGCGTGAAGGTCCAAACGGTGAAATCATTGGATGCGGTGTAGTCGGTGCACAAAACGCCCTGAGGGGTGAAGGTTTCGTCCAGCTCAAACAGCCCCTCGTACAGCAGCGGCAGCAAGAGCTGCTGAATTCCGTCGCCGCAGGTGATGGGGTCCAGCGTTTCGCCGGACAGTATGGGCAGGGCAAAGGAAGTGATGGCAACTTCTCCGGGAGGCTCTGTCTGGTCGGTGATGCCCTCGGCGCCGATCAGGCCGTCCAGCACATCCCCCTCGTCCATGGGTTCGTCGCTCCAGCAGCCCGTCAACAGCAGGCACAGTGCGGCCAGAAGCAGCGGCAGGATGCACTTTTGCGTGGGGTGCTTCATCGGCTGTGTTCCTCCCGGTTAGTTTATACAGATCATGGCGGCCTGGCTGCCCCGGGCGTCGCCTACAATACGATGGGACCAGTATAGATCGGTGCTGCAGGCGGTGCAGGCCGCGCTGACAGAGATGTGCTCTGCTGCGACGCCGGCCTGGCGCATCCAGTGGGCGTTGAGGGCCTTCAGATCCACATGCCATTTTCCGTTGGCTTCCTGAGTCATATAGGCCTCTGCCGCCGTGCCCAGGGCGCTGTGCATGGCGGCGGGCACGTCGTCGGTGGTCTCGAAACAGCATTTGCTGATGCCGGGGCCGATGGCGGCGCGGATGTTTTTGGCGTCCGCGCCGTATACGCGCTCCATGGTGCGGATGGTTTTTGCGGCAATACCCAGGGCAGTGCCCCGCCAGCCTGCATGGGCAGCTCCGATACAGCGGGTGACCGGATCATAGTACAGGGTGGGGATGCAGTCGGCGGAAAAAATCGTCAGCGCCAGGCCGGGCACATTGGTCACAAGAGCGTCGGCCTCGTAATCCTGGGGGCGCAGCAGGCCTGCGCCAGCATCGCTTTCCAGAACGACTTTGACATCGGCCCGGTGCACCTGCTTGGAGAGCACGCAGCGCTCTGCGTCCACGCCCAGGGTGCTGCAGAAAATGCGGTAATTGGCAAAAACATTGTCGTCCGGATCGCCCCGGTGCAGGCCCAGATTCATTTGGCCGAAGATGCCCCGGCTGACGCCGCCGGCACGGGTGGAAAAACCGTGAACCAGGCCGGGGCAGTCCAGCGTTTGGGCGGTGAGATAGATGACGCCGTTTTCTTCAATGTGGGTGGTAAAACCTGCCATTATTTTTCGTTGCGGCCGCAGCACTTTTTATACTTCAGCCCGCTGCCGCAGGGGCAGGGATCGTTCCGGCCCACTTTTTTGACCTTGCGGGGCTGCTTTTTGATGGAGTCGTCGCCGCCTGCGTTTTCGCCGGACTCTTTGGCCACGCGCTCGCGCTTGATCTCCTCGTCCTTCTTCACGCGGATCAGATACATGCGGCGCAGCGTTTCGCTCTGGATGGCGGAGATCATATCGCTGAACATTTCGTAGCCCTCGCGCTTATAGGCGTCGGTGGGTTTCTCGTTGGCGTAGGCCCGCAGGCTGATGCCGCGGCGCAGCTCGTCCATGGCGCTGATGTGATCCATCCAGTATTCGTCCACCACGCGGAGCATGACCACGCGCTCCAGTTCGCGCATAATGGGGGAGGTGACTTCCTCTTCCTTGGCGCTGTATGCGGCCATGGCCTTGTCGTAGAACAGGTCGCTGATCTGATCCACGGTCATGCCTTCCAGTTCCTGGTCGGTAAAAGAGAACATGTCGGGCAGCAGGAACAGGCCCATGTAAGGCGTGCACATTTCGGTGAACACGGCGGGCGTGATATAGTCGCTGTGGGCAGCGGCGGAGGCGACATGGTCGCCGATAGAGGTGTGGATCAGCTTCTTCATGCTCTCCTGCAGATCCTCGCCGTCCAGCACCTGCTTGCGCTGCTCATAGATCAGGGCGCGCTGGGTGTTCATAACATCATCGAATTCCAGGGTATTCTTACGGGACTGGAAGTTCCGGGACTCAATCTTTTTCTGGGCGGATTCGATGGCGTTGGAAAGAACCTTCTGTTCAATGGGGGTGTCTTCGTCCACGCCCATTTTTTCCATCATATCCATCACGCGCTCGCTGCCGAACAGGCGCATCAGGTCGTCTTCCAGGGAGATATAGAAGCGGGTTTCGCCGGGGTCGCCCTGGCGGCCGGCGCGGCCGCGCAGCTGGTTGTCGATGCGGCGGGACTCGTGGCGCTCGGTGCCGATGATGAACA
>CALDMR010000179.1 GCA_937915065.1 uncultured Clostridia bacterium | reverse complement strand
TGACCACGGCGTTGGCGCCGATGAGCACATTGTCTTCCACGATGACGGGAGTGGCGCTGGCCGGTTCGATCACGCCTGCCAGCACGGCGCCTGCGCCGATGTGGCAGTGCTTGCCCACGGTGGCGCGGCCGCCCAGCACAGCGCCCATGTCGATCATGGTGCCCTCGCCGATAACGGCGCCGATGTTGATGACGGCGCCCATCATAATCACGGCGCCGTCGCCGATCTCCACCTGATCCCGGATCAGGGCGCCGGGTTCGATCCGGGCGTTGATATTTTTCAGATCCAGCAGGGGAACGGCGCTGTTGCGCCGGTCATTCTCCACCACCAGATCGGCGATCTTTTCCGCGTTGGCGGTGAGGATGGGCTGCAGCTCTTTCCAGTCGCCGAATACAACGGGGCATTCGTTGGTGCCGAAGACCTGGGCAGAGCCGAAGTCGACGGGGGCATTCAGCCGGAGATAGATTTTAACGGGGGTTTTCTTTTCTGCATTGCTGATAAAGGCAATGATCTCTTCTGCATTCATGGGATACAAATCCTTTCTTTCTTAGTTTTGGAACAGCAGCTCCTGCAAATTGTAGACGCCCCGGGGGCTGTCCTTGAGGATGCGGGCCATATGCAATGCGCCGTTGACAAAAATCTGGCGGCTGGCGGCCCGGTGGGTGATGGAAAACTCCTCGTCCGGCCCAAAGAAGGACACTGTGTGGACGCCGGCCACGGTGCCGCCCCGCAGGGCGTGCATGCCGATTTCCTTTTGGGGACGCTTCCCAACGGCGCCCTGGCGGCCGTATACGGTGTTGTATTCATGGGCGCTGTCCACGGCGTCGCGCAGCATCAGGGCGGTGCCGCTGGGGGCGTCCACTTTTTGATTGTGGTGGGTTTCGGTGATCTCAATGTCGAAATCGGGTTTGAAAATGGCGCTGACCTGCTGCAGCACCTGCTGGAACACAGCGATGCCCACGGAGTAGTTGCCGCTGTGCAGCACCGGGGCATAAGCGCCCAGGGCGCGGATGCGGGCCATCTGCTCTTCGCTGTAACCGGTGGTGCCGGAGAGCAGGGGAGTGCCGGTGCGGCGGACATAATCTTCCACCTGGGCCAGGGTGCCCGGATTGGAAAAGTCGATGACAATGTCGGCCACTTTGCCCAGGGACGACAGGGTGCCGATATTGTCCAGATCAATGGCGCCGGCGATCTGGTCGCCTGCGGCCAGGGCGGTTTGTTCGATCAGTTTGCCCATGCGGCCGTATCCGATCAGGAGAATGTTCATAAAGGGGGCCTCCTTCTATCTTTGGTTTCTGCGGCTTTCGCCGCAGCCTGCACTTTAACTCATTAAAATGTATGATACCATTATCGCCGGGGGAGTGCAAGAAAATTTCACGCAGGCTGTACAAAAAACTGTACTTTTCCGGGCGCAGACGATAAAATAAAGAAAAGCGATCGAAGGAGTGTGTTCCATGTTGGAGTATATGACCCGGTGCCGCCGGGAGCTGCACCGCATCCCGGAGCTGGAAAATCAGCTGCCGGAGACCTGCGCCTATGTGAAAGGACAGCTGCAGGGGCTGCATTGCCGGATCACAGAGCCGGTGCAGGGGTCTGTCTGCGCTTTTTTTGACGAAGGGAAGGAAGACGCCATTGCCTTTCGCGCGGATATGGACGCCCTGCCGATCACAGAACAGACGGGCCTGCCCTTTGCTTCGGCCCATCCCGGCAAAATGCACGCCTGCGGCCATGACGGCCATACGGCCATGCTGCTGGGCCTGGCCCGGATCATTGAACAAAAGCGGGGAACGCTGCCCCACAATGTGCTGCTGGTGTTCCAGCCGGCGGAGGAGAATCCCGGCGGGGCGCGGCTGCTGTGTGAAAGCGGTATTTTTGAAACCTGCCGGGTGCGCTGCATTTTTGGCTTTCATCTGTGGCCAAAGCTGCCCAAGGGAGAGGTTTACACCCGTCCCGGTCCCCTGATGGCCAAAAGCAGCGAGATCACGCTCCATGCCCGGGGCAAGAGCGTCCACATTTCCCGCTATGCCGAGGGAGCGGACAGCATCTGGGCGGCGGGAATGTTCCTGCAGCGGGTGTATGATATGGAACAGGCGGAATTTCCACCGGAAGTGCCCCGGCTGCTGCGCTTTGGCCGCATCGAGGGCGGACGCATCCGCAATGCTGTGGCGGCGGAAACGGCGCTGGAAGGCACTCTGAGGGCCTTTACGCTGGAGGATTTTGACAAACTGAAAGGCCGCTGCCAGGAGATTGCGGCGGAGGTGGGCCGGGAAACGGGCTGTGCCATGGAGCTGACATTCAGCGAGGGATACCCCCCGGTGACCAATGATGCCGGGCTGCTGGCGCGGATCAATGCGCAGCTGGGGGCGGCGGCGCCGAAGCTGTACGAGGGCGTGGCGCTGACGACGGAGGATTTTGCCTGGGATCAGCAATTCCTGCCCGGGGTGTTTTTCTTTTTGGGCGTGGGCGACACGGAGGAGCTGCATTCGGCGCGGTTTACCTTCGATGAATCTGTGCTGGAGCGGGGGCTGGCGCTGTACGAAAATTTGTTGGAATTGGAATAACAGCAAAAGAGAGCGTACCTTCAGGACGCTCTCTTTTAACAATTCTGATTTAAAATAGATGCAAAAAGTATGCATGGAGCGCATAGGATACACTGCATCTCTCCCCGGCGCCCCAGGTGCGGCGCGGGGAACTATACTGGAGGAATTCAACGATGAATAAGAAACACTTGATTTTGACCGGCGCATTGGCCGGACTGATGGTATTGGCGGCCACTGCCTGCGCTGCGCCCGGCAACGATGGCGGCCAGTCTGCCGATGAACCTGCCCAGAACCAGCAGACCGAGGCCAAAACGCTGACCGGTACGATGGACGAAATGAAGGATTTCATGTTTGTGGTGACCGATGACAACGGCGTGCCCTATGCCTTTGATTGGTCAGAGGACGGCGATCTGGATCTGAGCGGGATTGCTGCCGGTGACCGCGTGATTGTGACCTACGAGGGTGAGCTGTCTGAAGTGGACGCCTTCGAGGGTACCGTGCTTTCTGTGGAGAAAGCGGCGGAGTAAACCGAATATTCAAAGTATAAAGCACGCCCCCTTTGCCGCCGGCAAAGGGGGCGTGCTGCCGTTTGGAGCAGCCATCAGAAGGTCTGCAAAAAGCGCTCCAGCCGGTTCATGCCCTCCTGCAAAATATCGTCGCTGTAACAGTAGGAGATCCGGATGTATCCTTCTGCGCCAAAGCAACTGCCGGGCGTGCAGGCCAGCCCGGCCTCCTGCACCATGCGGGTGCAGAATGTGAAGGAGTCCAGAGCGAAGCGGGCGATGGAGGGGAAAACATAAAAGGCGCCCTGGGGCTTGAAATAGGGCAATCCCATTTGATCCAGCCGCTGGCAGATATAGTCCCGCCGCCGGCGGTACACTGCCAGTTCCGGGCGGATATCATGGTTCAAGGCTTCGGCGCAGGCCCGCTGAATAAAGGTATTTACGGAGACGACCGCATACTGGTGCACCTTTTCCAGTTGGGTTTTCACGGGGGCGTCGGCCATCAGATACCCCACGCGCCAGCCGGTCATGGCATAGGGCTTGGAAAAACTCTGCACGACGATGATGCGGTCGCGCAGATCGGAATATTGAGTGAAGCTGGAAAAATCGTCGGTGTAGATCAGATCGCGGTATACTTCGTCGCAGATCACAAACACGGGCAGATCTTTGAGGGCTTCGTGCAGGATCTCCAGGGTCTCCCGGGTGTAGATGCATCCGGTGGGATTGTTGGGGGAGGTGAGGATAATGGCCTTGGTGCGCGGTGAAAGGGCGCTGCGCAGCTGGGCGGCGGTGATCTGGAAAGCGCTTTCGCGGGTGTCCAGCGGCACGCATACGCCGCGGCACAGCTGGATAATGGATTCATACAGGCCGAAAGCAGGCGTGGGAACGATCACCTCGTCGCCGGGATTCAAAAGGCCGAAAAGGGCGCAGAACAGGGCTTCGGTGGCGCCCACGGTGACAATGATCTCCTCCGGCGCATAGGACAGGCCGTGCTTTTCCCGCTCAAAATCGGAAATTGCCCGGCGGAGAAAGGCTTGGCCGTTGTTTTCGCCGTAGTGGGTCTCTCCGGCATCCAGCCCCGCTTTGGCCGCTGCGCACACCGGCAGGGGCGTGTCGAAGTCCGGTTCGCCCAGGGTTAGAAACAGGCATCCCGGTTTCTGCCTGGCCATTTGGGTGAATAGCCGGATGCCGCTTTTCTGCACGGCGTCCAGGGCTGTGTTCATGATCAGTTCCATGGAAATCGCTCCTTGATGATAGATGCCCCCATTGTGCGCCGGTTTGAGGAAAATTGCAAGGGCAGCGCGCAAAAAACAGTTGCCGGCCACTGAGTGCAGCGGTAAGCGCCGGGCGGCCGGGCGGTGCCGATGCGCATCAGCCAAAGGGAAAGGCTGTTGATAAAAAAGAAAAATCGGGAAAGGGCGGGACAGAGTGTTCTCTGTGTTTTACAATATTTCGATTTTTGCGCGGATCCCGGCAGGATGGGCTTGCTATTTGCGGGCGGGACTTCTACAATAGAAGCAGACAGAGAAACTAACGGCTGCGGCGGCTTTCTGCATTTTTTATGGTATTGCGGCGCCGGTTGTGGTATGATGGAGCAAGGATTTTGGAATAACCGGAGGAAGAAGGGCGGGGGACGCCGGCGTCCCCTGCGCTGCGTAGCCTCCCTTCAAATAGATCTGAGGAGATGACGTGATGTATCAGATTATCAAAAAAGAAGTTTTGAATCCCACTGTGGTAAAGATGGACATTGCAGCCCCTGCTGTGGCAAAAAAGGCGCTGCCCGGCCAGTTCATCATTCTACGCGTGGATGAAAACGGCGAGCGGATTCCGCTGACGGTGGCGGGGTATGACCGCGCGGCGGGCACAGTTACCATCATCTTCCAGGTGGTGGGCGCCACGACAGAATGCCTGCGGCATAAGGAGGAAGGCGAATTTATCCAGGATTTTGTGGGCCCGCTGGGTACGCCGACCCACACGGAGGGACTGAAAAAGGTGGCCATTGTGGGCGGCGGCGTGGGCTGCGCCATTGCCTGGCCTATTGCCAAGGAACTGCACGACCAGGGCTGCGAGGTACACAGCATCATCGGATTCCGCAGCAAGGAGCTGCTGATCCTGGAGCAGGAATTTGCGGCCTGCTCCGACAAGCTGGTGCTGATGAGCGACGACGGCAGCTGCGGCGAAAAGGGCCTGGTGACCGATGCGCTGCGCAAGCTGTTGGAAAGCGGCGAGCAGTATGACGAGGTCATTACCATCGGGCCGCTGATCATGATGAAATTCGTTTGCGCGCTGACCAAGGAGTTCGGCGTGAAAACGGTGGCCAGTATGAACCCCATTATGGTGGATGGCACGGGAATGTGCGGCGGCTGCCGGTTGACGGTGGGCGGCAAAACAAAATTTGCCTGCGTGGACGGGCCGGACTTTGACGGCCATGAGATCGATTTCGATGAGGCGATCCAGCGTGCATCCATGTATCATGACTTTGAGCGCCACGCCTATGAAGCAACCTGCAATCTGTTCAAAAAAGCGGAGGGATGAGCCATGGCAAATTTAAGAATGGATAAAAACGCGATGCGGACGCAGGCGCCGGAAGTGCGGAATCACAATTTCCTGGAAGTGGCGCTGGGCTATACGGAGGCCCAGGCCATCGACGAGGCGAAGCGCTGCCTGAACTGCAAGCATAAACCCTGTATCAGCGGCTGTCCTGTGGGGGTAGATATTCCCGGGTTCATTCAAAAGGTGGCCCAGGGTGATTTTGCCGGCGCCTATGAGGTGCTGAGCCGGGATACCAGCCTGCCGGCTATCTGCGGCCGCGTATGTCCCCAGGAGACCCAGTGCGAACAGAAGTGCGTGCGCGGCATGAAGGGGCAGTCCGTGGCCATCGGCCGCCTGGAGCGCTTTGTGGCGGACTGGAAGATGGCCCAGCCTGCCGAGGAGCTTGAGAAGCCCGTGTCCAACGGGCACAAGGTGGCCGTGATCGGTTCCGGCCCCAGCGGCTTGACCTGTGCGGGTGATCTGGCGAAAAAGGGCTATGAGGTCACGGTGTTTGAGGCCCTTCACGCTGCCGGCGGTGTGTTGGTGTATGGTATTCCGGAGTTTCGCCTGCCCAAAGAAATCGTGCGCAAGGAGATCGCGGGCCTGGAAAAGCTGGGCGTGAAGATCGAAACGAATATGGTTATCGGCAAGGTGGCCTCCATCCAAGAGCTGATGGAGGAGCAGGGCTTTGAGGCTGTATTTATCGGTTCCGGTGCAGGTCTGCCCATGTTTATGAAGATTCCCGGCGAAAATCTCAAGGGCGTCTTTTCCGCCAATGAATTCCTGACCCGTTCCAATTTGATGAAAGCCTATGAAAAGGATTGCCCCACCCCCATTATGCGGGCCAAGCGGGTGGCCGTGGTGGGCGGCGGCAATGTGGCTATGGATGCGGCCCGCACTGCCAAGCGCCTGGGGGCCGAGGTGTATATCGTGTACCGGCGCAGCGAAAAAGAACTGCCCGCCCGGGCGGAGGAAGTGGAACACGCCAAGGAAGAGGGCGTCATTTTCAAATTGCTGAACAACCCGGTGCGGATCCTGGGCGATGAGAACTTTAATGTAAAGGGTATGGAATGCATTGAAATGACGCTGGGCGAGCCGGATGAAAGCGGCCGCCGCCGCCCTGTACCCAAGGCGGGCAGCGAGTTTACCATTGATGTGGATTGCGTGATCATGGCCATCGGCACCAGCCCGAATCCGCTGATCAAATCCACAACGGAGGGCCTGGAAACGGAGTCCTGGGGCGGTATCATTGCGGATGAAGCCACGGGGGCCACTTCGATCCCCGGTGTGTACGCCGGCGGCGATGCGGTGACAGGCGCCGCCACAGTCATTCTGGCCATGGGCGCCGGAAAAACAGCGGCCGCCGCCATGGATGAGTATTTGAAGAACAAATAATATCTCCTGGAGAGCTGGCCATTGAAATGGAAGATTTCCTGCTTTTGGTGGGAATAGCTGTGACTTTCTTCAAAAGCTGCGGCACATCAATGGAATTGATTGAAAACAACTGAAACGCGGGGCCTTCCGCAAAGGAAGGCCCCGCGTTTTTTGAGTCATATTCAGGGGAAGCGGGCATAAAATGAAGCGGGCGTTGCACGCAGCTGTGCAACAAAGAGGGTGGGAGGGGTGCTATTTGGTGGGTTCTCTCCACCGGAAAGGATTGACTGTACGATGGAAAAAACAATTGACTGGAAGCAGAAGCTGACGTCCCGGAAATTCTGGATGGCAGTAGTGGGTTTTCTGACTGCCCTGCTGATGGGATTTGGTGTCAGTGAAAGCGCAATCAGCGAAGTGGCCTCTATTGTAATGGCCGGTGCCACGCTGATTGCGTATATTGTAGGCGAGGGTATGGTGGATGCCAGCCGCGGAGCCGCTTGGGGAGATGACGGCAGTGATTAAAAGCCGGGACATTCAACGTCTGCGTGCCGATGTGGCAGTGAACTGCCGGCTGTTTGTTGCGCTGTGCAAGGCGGAGGGACTTCCGGTACTGGTGACGGAAACGGTGCGGGATCTGGAGTATCAGGCTGCTCTGTATGCCAAAGGACGCACAGAGCCGGGCGCGATCGTTACCAACCAGAAAAAGCCCTCGTTTCATTGGGATAAAGTGGGGCTGGCCTTCGATATTGCAAAGAATGTGAAGGGGCATGAGTATGATGACGCCGACTTTTTTCGCCGCTGCGGCGCTATCGGGAAAAAGATGGGCTTTACCTGGGGCGGAGACTGGAAGACGCTGCCGGACAGGCCGCATTTTCAGTGGGACGACCACGGAAAATACAGCGCGGCTATGGTGCGGAAAGGGAAACTGCCGCCTAAAATGCCCCGCTATGTGGAGGTGAATCGGACAATGACCAAGGAAGAGGCGAAAAAGATCCTGCGGGAGAAGGCTGAACTGAACGAGGCGACCATCGTTTATCTGGACAGCTACCGCTATGGCGACGATCTGCTGCGCAAGTTGGCAGAAGCGATGAAGTGAGCGGAACGGGATCTGCCTGCCGAGGGGCTTTGTGAAGGAGACCCTTGCATTTCGGGCGCGGCAGGTATATAATAAGCCAAAATTGAATGGTGGGGAGCTTGCAGGGCCGCAGGGCCGGACAGGCTGAGAGGAAGGTAGGACCTTCGACCCGGAAACCTGATTTGGATAATGCCAACGTAGGGATGAAACGCTCATAGAAAGTGGAAAGCGACCGACGGGTGGCTTTCCACTTTTTTCCATATAGGAGGCGCGGATATGGTGAAGATCAACGGAAAAGAAACAGAGGCGGCGGGCAAGACCGTGGCGGAATATCTGGCGGAAGCCGGGTATGACCCGGCGCGGGTGGCTGTGGAGCGCTGCGGTATGATCGTGCCGAAGGGGCACTACGGTGCAACCGTTCTGGAGGACGGCGACAGCGTGGAGGTGGTCAGCTTTGTGGGCGGCGGGTAAAGGGCGGAATATCCCTGCGCGGGAGGATGTCCTCCGGGCGTTGAAAGAAAAGCAGGGGGATGCACGGCAGGAAAGGCTGACTGCGGCTGCGGTGGCAGTCTGCGGCCTGGGCGGCCTGGGGTCCAATATCGCTGCGGCTCTGGCCCGGGCGGGAGTGGGCCGCTTGATTTTGATCGATTTTGACCGGGTGGAACTGACCAATCTGAATCGGCAGCAGTATTTTGTCCATCAGATCGGCCGGATGAAAACGGAGGCGCTGGCGGAAAATCTGCAAGCCATGGCGCCCTATGTGGAGTTGGAGTGCCATGCGGTTCGCCTGTCGGAAGATTTGATAGAGGGGCTGCTTGGGCAGGCGGATGTGGTCTGCGAGGCCTTTGATCGGCCCGAGGACAAGGCCATGCTGGTGAACGGTGTTTTGGAGCGGCTTCCAGAAAAATATCTGGTGGCGGCTTCTGGTATGGCCGGGTTCGGCTCCGCCAACGAGATCAAAACCCGCTGGGTGGCCCCGCATTTTTACCTGTGCGGCGATGAGCAGGCCGATGCGGATGCGGGGCTGGAACTGGTTTCCGCCCGGGTGCTGCTCTGCGCCGCCCACCAGGCCCACATGGTTCTGCGGCTGCTGACGGGCGAGGAAACGCCTTGATGCGTTTAGAAAACAGAAAAGAGGAAATTCAGCATGTTATATACAGATACAGATGATCAGTTGGTTCTTGGCGGTCATGCGTTTTCATCCCGCTTTATTCTGGGATCCGGCAAGTATTCGCTGAAACTCATTGAATCAGCGGTGCGGGATGCCGGTGCAGAGATCATTACGCTGGCGGTGCGCCGGGCCAATACCCGGGAGCAGGAAAATATTCTGGATTACATTCCCGAGGGCGTGACCCTGCTGCCCAACACTTCCGGCGCCCGTTCGGCGGAGGAAGCGGTGCGCATTGCCCGCCTGGCCCGGGAGCTGGGCTGCGGCGACTTTATCAAAATCGAGATCATGCGGGACTCCAAATACCTGCTGCCCGACAACCGGGAAACCATCAAAGCAACGGAGATCCTGGCGGGAGAGGGGTTTGTGGTGCTGCCCTATATGCATCCGGATCTGACTGCGGCCCGGGATCTGGTACAGGCCGGCGCGGCGGCGGTGATGCCCCTGGCGGCGCCCATCGGCTCCAATAAGGGGCTGGCGGCGAAAGAATTTATCCAGATTTTGATTGATGAGATCGACCTTCCGGTGATCGTGGATGCAGGTATCGGCCGGCCATCCCAGGCCTGCGAAGCCATGGAGATGGGGGCGGCGGCGGTCATGGCCAACACAGCCCTGGCCACCGCCGGAGACCTGCCCCTGATGGCGGCGGCTTTCCGTCAGGCCATCGAGGCCGGGCGAAAAGCCTATCGATCCGGCCTGGGCCGGGTACTGACGCGGGGCGCTTCCGCTTCCGATCCGCTGACGGGCTTTTTGCGGGATTAAGGGGGCGGGAGCATGGAAAATCAGTTCCTTGTGGATTCGGCCCATCTTTCCGGGGCGGCTCTGGAGAAAAAGCACCGCCTGGAGCATGATCCTGCGTTCCGGAAAGACCCCATGGAATATCTGCCCGGCATGGAGCAGATCAATTCAGAGCTCCGGCAGCGGGTGCTGGCGCAGATGGAGGACTATGACGCCTCGGCTTACACTGCCGGAGATGTCCGGGCGGCCCTGGCCCATGAGACTTGTTCTGTGGAGGATTTCAAGGCGCTGCTGTCTCCGGCGGCGGAATCTTTTTTGGAGGAGATGGCGCAGCGGGCGCGATTGGAAACCAGCCGCCATTTCGGCAACAATGTGTATTTCTTCACGCCGCTGTATATCGCCAATTACTGCGAGAATTACTGCGTGTACTGCGGCTTCAACTGTTATAACCATATCCGGCGCATGAAGCTGACGCCGGAACAGATCGAGCACGAAATGCAGGTGATCGCAGCCTCCGGCATGGAGGAGATCCTTTTGCTGACCGGCGAAAGCCGCAAGGAGAGCAGCGTGGAGTATATCGGGGCGGCCTGCAAACTGGCCCGGCGCTATTTCCGCATGGTTGGACTGGAAATTTATCCGGTCAATACGGATGAATACCGGTATCTCCATGAATGCGGCGCAGATTATGTGACGGTATTTCAAGAAACTTATGATTTGAAAACCTATGAGACCCTCCATCTTTTGGGGCATAAGCGGGTTTGGCCCTACCGGTTCGACGCTCAGGAGCGGGCGCTGCGGGGCGGCATGCGGGGCGTGGCTTGCTCGGCGCTGCTGGGCCTGGCCGATTTTCGGAAGGATGCTCTGGCCAGCGCGCTGCATGTATACTATCTGCAGCGGAAATATCCCCAGGCGGAGTTGTCCCTGTCCTGCCCGCGCCTGCGGCCCATTTTGAACAACGACCGGATCAACCCGCGGGATGTGGGGGAGAAACAGCTGTGCCAGGTGCTTTGCGCCTACCGCATTTTCCTGCCCTTTGTGGGTATCACCGTTTCCTCCCGGGAGAGCGCGGAGTTCCGCGACGGCATTGTCAAAATTGCTGCGACCAAGGTTTCGGCCGGCGTTTCCACCGGTATCGGGGATCATGAGCGCAAATACACCGGAAAGGAGACCGGCGCCGCTGCGGGGGATGAACAGTTTGAGATCAACGACAGCCGCAGTTTGGAGACTATGTACAGTGACATGGCCGGCGAAGGGCTGCAGCCGGTGCTGAATGATTACCTTTATGTCTGATTTGCTGTGTGTTACGAACCGTGCTCTGTGCCGCGGGGCGTTTTTGGAGCGGATCGAAGCCCTGGCCGCCTGCGGCCCCCGGGGGATCCTGCTGCGGGAAAAAGATTTGCCGGAGGAGGATTACCGAGCCCTGGCGGAACAGGTTTTGAAGATCTGCGGGAGCTATGGAACGGGCTGTATCCTCCACGGCTTTCCGGCTGCGGCCCTGGCGCTGCACGCCGATGGGTTTCATGCTCCTTTGCCTGTGCTGCGGAGCATGAGTGGGGCAGAGCGGGAGGGCTTCCGGACTTTGGGAGCATCCTGCCATTCGGTGGAGGAAGCCCGGGAAGCGGAAGCCCTGGGATGCACCTATCTGACGGCGGGACACATCTTTGCCACGGACTGCAAGATGGGGGCTCCGCCCCGGGGGCTGGATTTTCTGCGGTCGGTTTGCGCGGCCGTTGCCCTGCCGGTGTATGCCATCGGCGGGATCAGCGCCGGGAATTTCTGCGCGGTTCGCCGCTGCGGCGCGGCGGGAGCCTGCGTGATGAGCGGGGCCATGACCTGCGAAGATCCGGCGGCTTATTTGAGATCTTTTGAGAAAGGGGAGGGAGCACATGACCTTTGATGCGCATCAGCTGCTGCTGTATGCGGTGACGGATCGGGCCTGGGTGGGGCGGCAGACGCTGGCAGAGCAGATCGAGGACGCTCTGCTGGGTGGCGCGACCATGCTCCAGCTCCGGGAAAAGGAACTGGACCGCCCCTCTTTTTTGGCCGAAGCCCGGGAGATCAAAGCATTGTGCCGCCGCTATGGCGTGCCGCTGATCATTGATGATGATGTGGAGGTGGCCCTGGAAAGCGGCGCCGACGGCGTTCATGTGGGGCAGGCGGATCTGCCGGTGGCGGAGATCCGCCGCCGGGCGGGCCGGGGATTCATCATCGGCGCCACGGCCAAGACCGTGGCCCAGGCCCGGGCGGCAGAGGCGGCAGGGGCCGATTATCTGGGGGTGGGGGCGGTATTTCCCTCGCCCACAAAACAGGAGGCCCTTCGCATCACGCCGGAGCAGCTGCGGGAGATCTGCGCTGCCGTGTCGATCCCGGCGGTGGCCATCGGCGGCATTTCCCTTGAAAACCTGCCCGCCCTGCGGGGCGGCGGCATGCGCGGCATTGCGGTGATCTCGGCGCTCTTCGGCGCCGGGGATATCCGGCAGGCCGCCGGGCAGTTAAAACAGGAAGCGCTCAGCGTGATTGGACGCTGATGCCTTTGCGGCAGACCGGGGGCACCACCTTCTGCCGCGTTATAAAACCTTGCTGTCAACGAAAGGAGTTTATTTCATGAAAACAGCATTGACCATTGCGGGCACAGACCCCACTGGAGGCGCCGGTATTCAGGCAGATATCAAAACGATGTCCGCCCATGGCATTTTTGCCATGAGTGTTGTCACGGCTTTGGTTGCCCAAAACACCACCGGCGTCACAAGTATTTCGGAGTCCTCGCCGGACTTCCTGGCAGAGCAGATCGACTGCGTGTTTACGGATATCATTCCGGATGCGGTAAAGATCGGCATGGTTTCTTCCGTGGATCTGATCACAGTCATTGCGGACAAATTGCAGCAGTATGAGGCAAAGCATATTGTGGTGGATCCGGTGATGGTGGCCACCGCCGGTTCTGCGCTGCTGCGGCCGGATGCCATCGAAACGCTGAAAGGGCGGCTGCTGCCCCTGGCGGAGATCCTGACGCCCAATATTCCGGAGGCGGAGATCCTGGCAAACCGGGAGATCCGCTCGGCGGAGGATATGGAAGCGGCGGCCCGCTGCATCGGCGAAACATACGGCTGCGCCGTGCTCTGCAAGGGCGGCCATGATCTGAACGACGCCAACGATTTGCTGTGGAAGGACGGCGCCCTGCGCTGGTTCCGGGGCGTCCGCATCGACAATCCCAACACCCACGGCACCGGCTGCACTCTGTCCAGCGCCATTGCTTCCAACCTGGCAAAGGGCATGGATCTGGAAACGGCGGTGGCCCGGGCCAAGGACTATATTTCCGGGGCGCTGGGCGCTATGCTGGATCTGGGCCATGGCAGGGGGCCGATGAACCACTTGTTTGATTTGAAGAGCGCATATATTGGGGAGGAGGAATGACATGGGGGAACTGCTTTTTACCGCCCGGCTTCATGAAGCTGCCGCGCCCATCTGGGCGGATTGCCTGGGGCATCCCTTTGTGACGGGGATCGGGGACGGCACCCTGCCCGTGGAAAAATTCCGCTACTTCATGCTCCAGGATTACCTGTACTTATTTGATTATGCTAAGGTGTTTGCCCTGGGCGTGGTCAAGGCCCGGGATCGGGCGCTGATGCAGACCTTTTCCCGCAATGTGGACGGGGTGCTGAACGGCGAAATGAAGATTCACCGGGCCTATATGCGGCGGCTGGGAATCACGGAGGAGCAGGTATCTGCTGTGAAGCCGGCGCTGGACAACCTGTCCTATACCCATTATATGCTGGCGGTGGCGGATATGGGCGGCCCGGCAGAGATCGCCGCGGCGATCCTGGCCTGCTCCTGGAGCTATGCGGAGATCGGCTGGGCACTGATACAGCGGCCCGGCGCGGTGGAGCACCCCTTCTATGGCGAGTGGGTTCGGGGCTATGCGGCCGGGGACTATCAGCGTGCCAATGAGGAACTGATCGCGCTGATGAACGCACTGGCCGCCGATGCGGCGGAGGAGCAGCGGGCGTACCTTGAGCAGATTTTTGTGAATTGCAGCCGCTATGAACGGAGCTTCTGGGATATGGCCTGGGAGATGCGGACATGAGCGCCCTGGAATTTGAAGGCGTTTCGTACCGCTATCCCGGCGAGGACGCGCCCACCATCGACCAGTTGTCCTTCTCTGTGGAAGAGCGATCCTTTCATTGCATCATCGGTGTCAGCGGCTGCGGTAAAAGCACCATTTTCCGGCTGATCAACGGGCTTTTGCAGCCCCAATCCGGTATGATCCGGGTGAATGGAAGACCCATTGCGCAGCAAAAGCAGTACTGCGGCTATATGCCCCAAAAGGATCTGCTGTTCCCCTGGCGGACCATCGGAGAAAACCTGGCCCTGCCCCTGGAGATCCGGGGCGGATACACCCGGGCGGAGCGGCGGGAACTGGTGGAGGACGCCCTGGCGGATGTGGGGCTGGCAGGCTGCCGGGACAAGCGGCCCGGAGAGCTGTCCGGCGGTATGCGGCAGCGGGCGGCCTTTGCCCGCACGATGCTCACCGGCAGCGATTTGCTGCTGCTGGACGAGCCCTTTTCGGCCCTGGATTTCCTCACCCGCATCTCCATGCAGGAATGGCTGCTGGGCCAGTGGGAAAAGCACCGGAAAACGATCCTGTTTATCACCCACGATGTGGAGGAGGCGGTGTTCCTTTCGGGCAGCGTTTTGGCGGTGACCGGAACGCCGATTTGCGCCCTGGAGGAGCTGGCCGTGCCGGCAGACTATCCCAGAACGCGAAAATGCCTGGCCCGGCCGGATATGACAGCCCTGCGGGAGAACCTGATCGAAGGACTGAGAAAGCAGGTGAAGCTGTGAAAGGAGTCAATCGCAGCAATCTGCCTGCGGCGGTCTTTGTGTTCTGCCTGCTGTTTTTGTGGCAGTGGGGGGCCATGAGGGTGGATGCGGCCTATATCCTGCCCTCGCCTGTTCAAATATTGCAGCGCCTTTGGGAGCTGCGCGGGCCTCTATTCACGGTGCATTTGCCGGCCACCATGGCGGTGACCTGCACGGGCCTGCTGATCTCTGTGGCGCTGGGGCTGCTTCTGGCGGTGGCGATGGATCGGAGCGAACTGCTGCGCAAGTGCCTGTACCCGGTGATCGTGGCCTCCCAGACCATACCCACACCGGCCCTGGCGCCGCTGTTTGTGCTCTGGTTTGGCTACGGCTTGTGGAGCAAGGTGCTGGTAACGGTGCTGATGACCTTTTTCCCCATTGCCATCACCGTGTATGACGGCCTGCGCTCTGCCAAAACGGAAATGGGCGAACTGCTGCAAACCTATGGGGCCGCAGAGCGGGATCTTTTCTGGAAAATCAAGGTGCCCTGCGCCCTGCCCTATTTTTTCTCTGCCCTTAAAATGGCGGTGCCGCTGAGTATTATCGGCGCGGCCATTGGCGAGTGGCTGGGCGCACAGAGCGGTTTGGGCTATTTTTCCCGCCGCATGATGACGCAGCTGGACGGCGCCGGCGTTTTTGCCCCCATTGTACTGCTGAGCGTGACAGCTATGCTGATGGTGGCGGTGGTGCGGCTGATCGAAAAGAAAGTGGTAAAATGGCGGGGCGAGACCTGAAAGGCCCCCCCGCGATCCGAACGATAAAAATGACAAAACAGATGGGAGAATCATGATGAAAAAAATCAATGCACTGTTGCTGTGCGCCGTGTTTTGCCTGTCCCTGCTGGCGGGCTGCGGTGCTCCCGGGGACGGCGGCCAGGGGCAGCCCTCCACGGGGGGCGATGACCTGAGAGATGTAAATGTGGTGCTGGATTGGTATCCCAATGCCCTGCATGCGTTTTTGTATGTGGCCATGGAGAAGGGATATTACGAGGAAGAAGGGCTGCGGGTGCAGATCCGCTTCCCCTCCAACACCAACGATGCGCTGTCGTTGGTGGCCGCCGGCAAGGCGGAGATCGGCCTGTATTATCAGCATGATGTGATCCAGGCCCGGGCCAATCAGAATGTGCCGGTGAAATCCATCGGCGCTGTGGTACAGGGGCCGCTGAATATCATCCTGTCGCTGAAGGACAAGCAGATCACCTCGCCCTCGGATCTGGTGGGCAAAACCGTCGGCTATGCCGGTACAGAACTGTCCGAGGCCCTGGTGCGCAGTATTATGCAGAATGTGGGCGCGGACGACAGCGATGTGACGATGGTGGATGTGGGCTTTGATTTGATGAATGCCATGACCACGGGCAATGTGGACGCCACCATCGGATGCCTGGTCAACCACGAGGTGCCCCAGATGGAGGAAGAGGGCTTTGCAGTCAACTGGTTTGATCTGGATGACTATGGCGTGCCCACCAATTATGAGGGCGTTTTTGTGGCCAATGACCAGACCATTGAAAAGGACGGAGCTCTGCTGTGTTCCTTCCTGCGGGCCAGCGCCAAGGGGTTTGCCGATATGCAGGCAGACCCGGAGGAGGCCCTGGCCATCCTGCTGGCCAACCAGAACGCGGAAAACTTCCCCCTGTCGGAAACCGTGGAGCGCAAAAGCATGGAAACGCTGCTGCCCATGATGGAAACGGCGGAGGCGCCGTTTCTGTCCCAGACAGAGGCCTGCTGGCAGGAAAATATCGACTGGCTCTACGAGTCCGGCCTGATCGGGGCGCCGGTGGATCCTGCGGAAGTTATGGTAGACCTGGACTGGCGCTGACAGACGACCGGAACTTGCGCCGGACACTGCTTTCCTGGGCGTATACAGCCTTTATGAGGGCAGCTCCATGTCGTATATCAAACTCGCCATTGGAGAAGATGATAGCGTGAAAGTTTTGGCTTGATCGAAGGATAGAAAACAGGAGCCCTGCCATGAAACGGCAGGACTCCTATCATATTTATGGCAAGATGCAGGGCAAAGGGCCCGGCGCTTGGATTCGTGCAGCCGTGCGAGAAAAGCTGCAAAACTGCAATAAAAAAATCGGAGTATCCCGAAGGATACTCCGATGGTCCGAGTGTTGAGATTCGAACTCAAGGCCTCTTGAACCCCATTCAAGCGCGATACCAAACTTCGCCACACCCGGATGTCAGCTTGTCTATAATAGCACGGGTCAAAGAAAAAAGCAAGAGGAAAATTGAAATTTTTTGAAAAAATTTTCAAGTTCTGCGAAAAAGCAGGACGGTCGCCGGAGAATGGGGTGAAAAACGAAAAAAATGAACCTGTCGGTTGACAAGCGGGATTTTTTGTGGTATCATATGTTCTGCGTTTGGGCGTGAAGCAGCGTTTAAGACATGGAGAGGTGGCCGAGCGGTTGAAGGCACCAGTCTTGAAAACTGACGAAGCGCGAGCTTCCGTGGGTTCGAATCCCACCCTCTCCGCCAAACACATTTTTTAATCAGATACAATGATTCGACCTGCAGAAGTACCCAAGAGGCCGAAGGGGCTCCCCTGCTAAGGGAGTAGGCCGGGTAACCGGCGCGAGGGTTCAAATCCCTCCTTCTGCGCCAACATCGGAGCAAAGCCATGCTTTGCTCCGATGTTTTTTTATTCCTGTGGAACAAAAGAGCATCATCTATCCGCTCTTTTGCGCTGTCTTTCCAACCGCAGCCTGCTGTCGCTGGGCTTGCGGTTAAAGTGCCGCCCTGGGGGCGGCTTTTTTTGCGCGCGGAAAAGGGTCAGGCAAAGGTGATTGCCGTGCCGGTTTTTCCCTGCAGGGCGTCGATGGCCTTGTCCAGCGAGGTGATGATCGCTTTTTTGCCCGGATCTGCGCGGACAAATTTCATGGCGGCCTGAACCTTGGGCAGCATACTGCCGGCGGCAAAGTGGCCCTCATCCACATAGCGGGCGGCCTCTGCCACGGACATGCGATCCAGATCCTGCTGCTGGGGGGTGCCCCAGTGGATGGCCACTTTTTCCACCTCGGTCAGGATCATCAAAAGGTCGGCGTTCACCTGTTCGGCCAGCAGTTCGGCGGCATAGTCCTTGTCGATCACGGCGGCTACGCCTTCCAGGGTGCCGTCCGGGTTTTCCACAACGGGAATCCCACCGCCGCCGCAGGTGACGACGATGGTGTTGTCCCAGAGGGATTTGACTTCGCGGATTTCTACGATCCGGCGGGGCAGGGGGGAGGGAACCACCCGCCGCCAGCCGCGGCCTGCGTCCTCCCGCATTTCATAGCCCCGCTCCGCGGCCAGGGCATCGGCCTCTTCTTTGGAATAAAAGGCGCCGATGGGTTTGGTGGGAGCGCGGAAGGCGGGGTCGTCCCGCTCCACTACCATCTGGGTGAGCAGGGACACTACGGGGATGTTCAGGTTGCGCTTTTTCAGGGCGTAGCACAGGGACTGCTGCAGGTGATAGCCGATATAGCCCTGGCTCATGGCGCCGCACACATCGAAAGGCATGGGGGGCACCACATCCTTGGCGGTTTCGCTGGCCAGCACGATCCGGCCCACCTGGGGGCCGTTGCCGTGGACAATGGCCAGCTCGTATCCGGCGGCGCTCAGGGCGGCGATGTGCTCGCAGGTCTGTTTGACCACTTCCAGCTGGGCCTCGGCGGTGGGGGCGCTGTGTTTGCTTTGCAGGGCGTTGCCGCCCAGGGCGATGACGATTTTGGACATAGCTCAAATCTCCTTTGTGTTTGATACGGAATCTGAGAAAAGTATGTCCCTTTTGGGGCGGTTCTATGTTTTTTGCGGGCTGCAAAGCCGGAAAAAGCGCTTCCCGCCAGGCGGGAAGCGCTTTTTGGATACAAGGTTACTGTTCGAGCTTTTCTTCGCAGTACAAGCAGCGGTAAACGTGCTTTTCCCGGTCGGACAGGACGAACACATGCTGCAATCCCTGCTCAATGGAGGTGATGCAGCGGGGGTTTTTGCACTTGGCCACGCCGGTGATCCGATCCGGCAGGGAAAGGGCTTTTTTCTCGATGATCTTGTTGTTTTTGATCACATCCACGGTGATATTGTCATCGAGAAAGCCCAGCAGGTCCAGATCCAGATCCACCAGCCCCTCGATTTTGATGATGTCCTTTTTGCCGTATTTGGCGCTGCGGGCGTTTTTGATCAGGGCCACCTGCCCCTGGCAGCGGTCGAGATCCAGAGCCTCGTAGATTTTCATGCAGTAGCCGGCTTTGATATGGTCGATGACATAGCCTTCTTCAATTCCACTGATATTCAGCATTGTTTACGCCTCCAGTTCCAACAGTTTCATGATCAGCGCCATGCGGATATACACGCCGTACTGCGCCTGCTTGAAGTACACGGCCCGGGGGTCTGTGTCCACTTCGGTGCTGATTTCGTTTACCCGGGGCAGCGGATGCATAACGATCATATCCGCCCTGGCCAGCTCCAATTTATCTGTGTCCAGGATATAGCGGTCTTTCAAGCGGATATAATCTTCTTCGTTGAAAAAGCGCTCCCGCTGCACGCGGGTCATATAAAGGATGTCCAGCTTGGGCAGGGCTTCTTCCAGGGAGCCGCACTCTTCAAAGGGGGCGTTGTTTTTACCCAGCACATCTTCCCGCACGAAGTCCGGCACCCGCAGCTCCTCCGGAGAGATCAGCACAAAGCGGATATTCGGATAACGCACCAGAGCGGTGATCAGGGAGTGGACTGTGCGGCCAAACTTCAAATCGCCGCACAGGCCGATGGTCAGATCCTGTAGGCGGCCCTTTTCAGAATGAATGGTCAAAAGATCCGTCAGGGTTTGGGTGGGGTGCTGATGGCCGCCGTCGCCGGCGTTGATAATGGGCACCGGGGAGTGGAGGGAGGCTACCATGGGAGCGCCCTCCTTGGGATGGCGCATGGCGATGATATCGGCATAGCAGCCGATGGTGCGGGCGGTATCCGCCACGCTTTCGCCCTTGGCGGCAGAACTGGAATTGGCGCTGGAAAAACCGAGGACACTCCCGCCCAGATTCAGCATAGCTGCTTCAAAACTCAGGCGAGTACGTGTGCTCGGTTCGTAAAAACAGGTGGCAAGTTTTTTTCCGTCACAAATATGGCTGTATTTTTTCGGATGGACTTTAATGTCTTCCGCCACGGCGATCAGTGCGTCGATCTCCTGCACGGATAAGTCCAGCGGATTCAACAAATGCTTCAACACAGGACACCCTTTCGCAAAATTTTTATTATCATAGCACGGCGCAGGGGGAAAAACAACCCCCGGCCGGAAAGTTTTGAAAAAAATTGCGCCGCGGGGCAAAAGTGGCATTTGCCGTGGACAAGGCCGGCGGAAACCGATATAATAAAATCATTATTACCATAGCGGAAAGGAGGGGAATGCTCTGCGGATCATCATTTCGCCCGCCAAGAAAATGCGCGCCGACAGCGATGCTTTTGCCGCCGAACAGCTGCCCTGTTTTTTGGAACAGGCAGAGGAGTTAAAGGCATATATACAAGGCCTGGATTATGACCGGTGCCGGACCCTGTGGCAGTGCAACGACGCCATTGCCGCCCTGAATTTTGAGCGATTCCAAACCATGGATCTGCATGGAGCCCAAACGCCGGCCCTGTTTGCTTACGATGGGATCCAGTACCAGTATATGGCCCCCAATGTGTTCACGGAGGAAGAGCTGTCCTATGTGAAAGAGCACCTGCGGATCCTCTCCGGCTTTTATGGGCTGCTGCGCCCCTTTGACGGGGTGTGCCCTTACCGCCTGGAAATGCAGGCGAAGCCCCAGGCGTTCCGCTGCAAAACGCTGTACGAATTTTGGGGCGACCGGCTGGCCCGGGCCCTGGCGGCGGAAACTGGATGCGTTGTGAATCTGGCGTCCAAGGAATACAGCAAGGCGGTGCGGCCTTACCTGCCGGCGGAGGTGCGCTGGGTGGACTGTACCTTTGCCGAATCTGTGGGCGGCAAGCTGAAGGAAAAGGGCACCCAGGCAAAAATGGCCCGGGGCGCCATGGTGCGCTATCTGGCCGAAACCGGCGGGCAGAGCCCGGAAGCCATGCGGGGATTTGACCGCTTTGGCTTTCGGTACGACGAGGCCCTGTCCTCGGACGAGCATGTAATATTTATCAAAGGAGATGTGTGAATATGTTGAACATTGGAATGCAGGCCCCGGCCTTTACCCTGCTGGATAAGGATGGGCAGGAGGTCTCCCTGGAATCCTTCCGGGGGAAGAAAGTTGTGTTGTATTTTTATCCCCGGGATAATACTTCGGGCTGTACCAAGCAGGCCTGTGCCTTTGGCGCCCACTACGGTGACTTCCAGGAAAAGGGGGCGGTGGTGATCGGCGTCAGCAAAGACAGCGTGGCGTCCCATGGAAAATTTGCTGCCAAATACGACCTGCCCTTTATCCTGCTGTCGGATCCCGAGCTGCAGGCCATCCAGGCCTATGATGTCTGGCACGAGAAAAAGATGTGCGGCAAGGTGAGCATGGGCGTGGTGCGCACCACCTATGTGATCGATGAAAACGGCGTGATCAAGTGGGCCAAGGAAAAGGTGAAGCCCGATACCAACGCCGAAGAAATCCTGGCTTATCTGGGATAAATCCAATACAAATCGTATTATATAGGACGCAAAATACAAAAAGGAACGAAAAACCCCCTCCGAATCTTAAGATTCGGAGGGGATTTTTCATGCAGTATTATTTCTGATCCTGGTCAAAACGCTGCCAGGGATTTTCGTCCTGCACCGGATTCTGGGGTTTGTCTGCCGGCGGGGCAGGGGGTTCCGGCGCGGCGGGAATCTGACCTTCGCCCAGCGTGGGAGGCATGGGCGGTTCTGCATCCTGGGGCGCTTCAGGGGACTCGGGCTGGGCAGGTTCAGCATTCTGGGCCGGTGCATCCTCCTGGAAGGGGGCAGAATTCCAGCTGCTGTTCTGGTGGTTCCAGTCATAGTCGTACTGTCCGGTAGCGCCTTCGGGCGTTCCCTGCTTCCAGCCGGTCTGGCCGCCGGCGGTCATGCCCTTTTCAGCGCAGATGGTATCATAAAAGGCCAGGTCGGTCATGGTCATATAGGGCAGCAGCCAAATGAGAAGCAGGCCGAAGGTGAACATGGACAGCAGCATCCAGCCGAGGAACGACAGATCCAGTATGAACAGCTGCCATTTATAGCCCAGCGTCTGCTGCTTGCTCAGATTGATGGCTTCCATAACGCCCATGTCCGGATTCTCCAGTAGGTTGTACAGGGCGAAGCGGTAGCGGTACATGGCGATAAAGCCGGGGATGATAAAGAGCATTGTCCACAGGGCGATAAAAATGCCCATTACGATTTGCAGCAGGATCACTTTGCCGACAATGGAAAAGCCGTCAAACAGGGTGCTCAGGGGCATTTCTTTGCCACGGCGGATGGCCAGGCAATAGGTGGTGAACCCGGCGGCCAGGATCATGCTGATCAAACTGACCAGAATGGAAATGAACCAGTTGATGCCGCTGGGCATCAGCACATAAGTGTAGTAATCCATATAATAGGGCACGCCGAACATCCAGATCATGAACTTGTCAAAAGTACCCAGAGCCAGGGTGATCAGCACATAGACTGTACTGATCTGATAGGGGCTGATGCGGGCGGTGCGGATGCAGTTTTTGGCCGCCAGCTTTGCTTGGGGACGGTCAATGATCATAAACGATACATCTCCTTACAATATAAATTTCTGTCTACAAGGAAGCGCGGGAATACAGTTCCCGGAAAACACAGGATACAGAAGGATTTTTATAGTATACCACAGCGGCGGAATTCGCACAAGAGCGCTTATGCAGAGTTCTGATGCAGATCCTGCCCAAAAGCAAGTTGCCCGGGATCTGCAGATCCCGGGCAACCGTGGTATAAGTGTTATTCAAGAATGGCGCCCTTGTCGGCGGAGGAAACCAGCTTGGCATATCGGGCCAGGTAACCGGTTTTGATTTTCGGCTCGGGACAGACCCAGGCAGCTCTGCGCTTTGCCAGTTCTTCATCGCTCACGCGCATGCTGATGGTGTGGTTGGGGATGTCAATGGCGATGATATCGCCCTCTTCCACCAGGCCGATGGGGCCGCCGCTGGCGGCTTCCGGAGAGACATGACCGATGGAGGCACCGCGGGTGGCGCCGGAGAAACGGCCGTCGGTGATCAGAGCCACTTCCTTGTCCAGCCCCATGCCGGCAATGGCGGAGGTGGGGTTGAGCATCTCGCGCATGCCGGGGCCGCCCTTGGGGCCTTCGTAGCGGATGACCACCACATCACCGGCCACAATTTTACCGGCATAGATGGCGGCGATGGCATCATCTTCACTGTTGAATACCCGGGCGGGGCCTTCGTGAACCATCATTTCCGGGGCTACGGCAGACTGCTTGACCACGCAGCCGTCGGGGGCCAGGTTGCCCTTCAGCACGGCGATGCCGCCGGTTTTGGTGTAGGGGTTTTCGATGGGACGGATGATCTCGGGGTTGCGGTTGACGATGCCTTCCAGATTCTCTGCCACGGTTTTGCCCGTGCAGGTCATCAGTCCGGTATCCAGCAGACCGGCCTTGTTCAGCTCAGCCATAACGGCGTATACGCCGCCGGCCCGATCCAGATCTTCCATATAGGTGTCACCGGCGGGGGCCAGATGGCACAGGTTCGGAGTTTTGCCGGAGATTTCGTTGGCCATATCGAAACTGAGTTCAATGCCGCACTCGTGAGCAATGGCGGGCAGGTGCAGCATGGTGTTGGTGGAGCAGCCCAGGGCCATGTCGATGGTTTCGGCGTT
>CALDMR010000178.1 GCA_937915065.1 uncultured Clostridia bacterium | reverse complement strand
GGTGGCGCCCTTGCCGGAGCCCTTGGTGGAGAAGCTCAGCATGGCCACCTTGGGATCGATGCCGAAGGAGCTGGCAGTTTTGGCGGATTCGATGGCCACCTCGGCCAGCTTCTGGGCAGCGGTATAGGTCACATTGCCCTCTTTATCCACATCGTCCTGATAGTCGATGTTGATGGCGCAGTCTCCCATGCAGATGGTGCGCAGGTTCTCGTCGCCAAAGTCCCGGTTCATAATGAAGCAGGAGGACACCAAATGGGCGCCGGGCTTGGTCTTGACCAGCTGCAGCGCGGGGCGGACGGTGTCGGCGGTGGAGTAGGTGGCGCCGCCCAGCAGCGCGTCGGCCTTGCCCTGCTTCACCAGCATGGTGCCGAAGTAGTTGCCCTTCAGCAGCGCGGCGCGGCAGTCCTCGGCGCTCATCTTGCCCTTGCGCAGCTCCACCATGGCGGCAACCATGTCGTCCATGCCCTCGTAAGTGGCGGGGTCCAGAATGGTCAGGCCCTCGATATCGAAGCTGCCTGCGGCGGCAGCGGCCTTCACTTCATCCACATTGCCCACCAGAATGACGTCCATCAGATCGTCTTTCTTCAGGCGGGCGGCAGCTTCCAGAATGCGGGGATCATGACCCTCGGTAAATACGATGGTCCTGCGGGTAGCCTTCAGATTCTCAATCAGCTTTGCAAACATATCCATGTTTCGTTTTCTCCTTTACGACAAATCATCCCTGGAAATGGCGCGGGGTAGTGCTCAAAATTATACACCTCTTTTACACCGAACGCAAGAGGCGGCCCCGCCCCGCCCTGTTTTACCCCGGGCCCCGGCAAAAAATCCCCCCCGCCGGGCCTTGCCGGCGGGGGGGATCTACTTTGTCTGCTCTTTTTCGTCCTGTTCCCACTGAATTTCAAACAGGTCGTTGGGCGTGCAGCCCAGCAGCAGGCACAGCGTTTCAATGCGCTCGATTTTGATGGACGCCGTTTTGTTATCCACCATCCGCTTAAAATTCTGATAACTCATGCCCAGCTGCTTATACAGCCAATATTTTGTTTTTCCCTTTTGTTCCAGCAAGGGTAAAATATTCAATCGAATCATAGACTGCCCATTCCCGTTATCAAATCTATTGCGTAAATGATAGGCTTTTTCTTTTTCAAAGATATAGACTATTAGATTAGATATTACTATAGTCTACTCAAGAAAAAAACGATTTTAGTGCGACAGAATAAATTTCAAAAAATCGCAGGAAATCCTGCGATTTTTCTTTACACCTCGTATTGGTTCCTTTATACTATACTCACCGTATATAAAATAGAGAGAATTCAGAGGTGAGCGTTTTGGTAACGGAATTTTCCAAAACTTTGGCCATGCTGCGCAAAGAGCGGGGGATCTCCCAGCGCAAGGCCGCCGGCGAGCTGGGCATTTCCCAGGCCCTGCTGAGCCATTATGAAAACGGCATCCGCGAACCGGGCCTGAGCTTTGTGACCAAGGTTTGCGACTATTATCATGTGTCCGCCGACTATTTGCTGGGCCGCACCCTGGCCCGGGACGGCACCACCATTGCCGCCGAGGATATTTATGATTCCTCCGCCGAAAAAGGCAACGTGCTGCGGGGCCCCATCATCGCCATGCTGCAAAAAAAGCTGATCGTCAACACCGCCAGCATGCTGTTCGACCTGCTGGGCAAGGTGGGCGACAAGGACGCCATTCAGGAAGTGTCTGCCTATCTGGGCAGCGCCCTGTTCAAGGCCTACCGCCATTTGTACCGGGCCGGGGGCAATGAAGAAAAATATATGTCCGTGGACAACTGCTCCTTCAATTCCGGCGCGGTGGACGCGGATATGCACATGGCCGAGGCCAAATACGCCGCCGCCCTGGAGCGCAAGCGGGCCGAAGGGGCCCCCTTCCCCGACCTGGGCCACGACGCCATGAACGCCGCCTACCCCGGCGTGCACCAGAGCGCATTGCAGGTGTTCCACGCATCCACTGAGCGGGTGAATATCGCCCTGGGGAAAAAATAAAATAATGGGGGCGCTGCCCCCCTCCCCCCTTTTCTTTTTTTGATTCGTTCACGATCGCATTTTGTGTTTGGTTTTGATTGCTGCGGGGGGCAATGGCCTTTCAGCCGGGGCTGCGCGCCCCGGACCCCCTTTTTTCTTTTTTAGCGGGATGTTGCATTTGGTTTTTGATTTTATTGCTGTGTAAATGATGCCCTCATCCCCCAGGGCTACTCGCCCTGGAACCTCGGTCACTTTCTGCTTGTGCAGAAAGTAACCAAAGACACA